>JALYLL010000336.1 GCA_030774255.1 Chloroflexota bacterium
CTCGCGAGCTCGTGAACCTCGCGAAGATGCAGGGCCGTAACGCGTATCACATCGAGAACGCGGACGAGCTTCAGTCGGAGTGGATTCGCGGCGAAGCCCGCGTCGGCCTGATCGGCGGCTGCTCGACTCCGATGGACACGCTTCTCGAAGTGAAGGAGCGGGCAGAGCAGCTCGCGGCCTAGGCTTGCACCCGTGAGCCGCGGGCTGGTGGCCGTCGTCGGACGGCCGAACGTCGGTAAATCAACACTCTTCAATCGACTCGTCGGCGAGCGCGTGGCCATCGTTGAGGACGAGCCCGGCACGACGCGGGATCGCCTCTACGCGACGGTCGAGTGGCGCGGCCGCGAGTTCACGCTCGTCGACACAGGCGGTCTCGACGACGGCACGAGCGAGGTCGAAGCCGGCGTGCGCAGACAGGCCGAGGCGGCGATCGAGGAGGCGGACGTCGTCATGTTCGTCGTCGACGCCCAGTCTGGGATCCTCCCGGTCGAGCACGACGTCGCGGACCGGCTGCGCCGAAGCCGAAAGCCGGTGGTGATGGCCGCGAACAAGTCGGAGTCGTGGAAGACCGAGGCCCAGTCGGCGGAGTTCTACGAGCTCGGTCTCGGCGAGCTCCACACCGTGTCCGCGCTCCAAGGCATTGGGACCGGCGATCTTCTCGACGCGGTGGTGGCGAAGCTCCCGCCGCCCGGCGAAGACGAGCCCGACACGGCGGACGCGCGCATCGCGATCGTCGGCCGGCCGAACGTCGGGAAGTCGAGCTTCCTGAACCGCCTCGCCGGCGAGGAGCGCGCCGTGGTGAGCGAGATCCCGGGCACGACCCGCGACGCGATCGACACGGTCATCGAGCGCGAGGGCCGGCGCATCCGACTGATCGACACCGCCGGCATCAGGCGCCGCGGCCATATCGATGAAGGCATCGAGAAGTTCGCATTGCTGCGCACGGTGCGCGCGCTCGAGAGGGCCGATGCCGCGATCCTCATCACCGACGCGACGGAGGGCATCACCGCCCAGGACCTGCACATTGCGGGGTATGCGCTCGAGGCGTATATCGGCCTCGTGCTCGCGGTGAATAAGTGGGATCTCGTCGCGCGAAGCCCTGAGATGACGGCGGCCGTCGAGAGCGAGATCTCGCGGGAGTTCCAGTTCGCGCCGTGGATGGACCACCGCTTGGTCTCCGCGAAGACCGGCCGCGGCGTCGAGGACGCCCTGAACGCGGCCGTCGCGGTGGTCGACGAGCGCAAGAAGCGGATCTCCACGGCTGACCTGCATCGCCTGCTGACCGAGGCCGTCGCGGCCCATCCACCTCCGAGTGATCGGAACGGCAAGGAGGTACGTTTTCATCACGTGACCCAGGCGAAAGGCCCGGCGCCGACATTCGTGTTCTTCGTGGACCGCCCCGCGGCGGTGCACTTCTCATACACGCGCTACCTCGAGAACCAGATCCGGCAGCGTTATGACTTCCATGGCACGCCAATCAGGATCGAGCTGCGCGGAGCACGCGAGTGATCGACTCACCCGCCTCGGCGCTCGCCCTGCTCATCGTGGGTCTGGTCGGGTACCTCGTGGGCTCTATCTCGAGCGGTTACATCGTCGGTCGCATCTACCGCAACGTCGACCTGCGCAAGGTCGGCTCTGGCTCGACCGGCGCGACGAACACCTTCCGCACGCTTGGCACCGGAGCGGGCCTGCTCGTCGCGATCTTCGACATCCTCAAAGGGTCTCTGGCGGTCGTGTTCGCGCAGCTCGTCTTTCCTGAAGGGAGCGCTGGGCGACCTTTGGCCGAGGCGGTCGCGGCAGTGTTCGTGGTCGTTGGCCATTGCTGGCCGGTCACGCTCCGCGGCCGTGGCGGCCGTGGCGTAGCGACCGGGTTCGGCGCGCTGCTCTTCGTGGCGACGCCGGCGTGGGCGTCGGCGGTCGCGTTCTTCGCTATCGCCCTCGCGTTGACGCGGATGGTGTCGGTGAGCTCGCTCTCATCGGTCGTCGGTGCGCTTCTTGGCTACCTCCTCTTCTGCGCGACCGGCTGGCTCCACTTCAACTGGTGGACCTTCGCCTTCATCGTGATCGCGGGGACCGTCGTCTTTATCAGGCACAAGGCGAACATCGAGCGCATCGTTCGCGGGGTCGAGCCGCGCGTCGGCACCTCATGACGGTGGCCGTGCTCCAGGCCGGGTCCTGGGGCACGACGCTCGCGACCATCCTCGCGCGCGACGGTGGCAAGGATGTCGTTCTCTGGGTCCGAGACGCCGCGCAGGCGAAGGAGATCGCGGCGCGACGCGAGAACCGCAAGTACCTCGCCGGGATACGGGTCCCGGACCGCGTCGAGGTGACCGCCGACCTCGAGCGCGCGCTCGCGTCCGACGATCTCATCGTCGCGGCGCCGAGCCGAGGCGTTCGCGAGCTCCGGGATCGCGTGTCGCCACATTTGCGAAAGGGCCATCGGGTCCTCTCGGCGACGAAAGGACTTGCCGAAGACGGCCGGCGCATGAGCCAGCTCTGGGCCGAGGCCCTCGCGCCCGACCGGGTCGCGGTCCTCTCCGGCCCGAACATCAGCCGCGAGATCGCCGCGGGTCTGCCGGCGCCAACCGTCATCGCGTCGGTCGACGCCGCGACCGCTCGCCATTTTCAATCGCTCGTCGGCACTCCGATGTTCCGCGTGTATACGAACGCCGACGTCGTCGGGGTCGAGCTGTGCGGAGCGCTGAAGAACATCGTCGCGCTCGGCGCCGGCGCGATCGACGGCATGGGCTACGGCGAGAACGCCAAGGCCGGGTTCGTCACCCGCGGCCTCGCGGAGATCGCGCGCTACGGATTCACCGAAGGGGCGAACCCGCTCACCGTCGCCGGCCTCGCCGGCTTCGGGGACCTCATCGCCACGTGCACGAGCAAGTTCTCGCGCAACCGGATGGTCGGCGAGCTGCTCGCGAAGGGCGTGCCGGTTGGCGAGATCACGCAGCGCCTTGGAGGCCAGGTCGCCGAAGGCATATCGACGGCCGAGGCGACCTATCGCACTGCAGAAAAACGCGGGGTGGTCATGCCGATCACCGAGCAGACACACCTGGTGCTGAGCGAGGGCAAGCCCATCCGTGAAGCTATGCGCGACCTCATGGACCGGGAGCAGGGCGAGGAGGTCGCCGGCCCGCTCGCCGAGATCTCTCACCTTCTTGCAACCTTCGCGGCGGCCCAACGGGAGGAATCGGCCACCGGCCCTGGGCGAACATAGGGGCATGACGTTCCGGATCCGTCCGTTCCTCGCGGCCGTGCTCATCGTCGCCTGCCAAGCGAGCTCTCCTCCCCCCGCGGTCGGCACCGCGACTTCCGGGCCGGTCAGGACGCTTGCGGTGATCGTGACGTTGGCTGCGGGCGCGCCGGTGGTTGGCGCGAACGTATGCGCCTTCACGGTGGCGGGCGCGCAGGAGCGGTGCGGCGAAACAAGCGCGTCGGGGACGGCGCGACTCGGCCTGCGGCCCGGCACTTACTCCGTCCTCGTCACCCCGCACGCGCCCACGCGTCTCACCGAAGGCCGGGTCTGGGCGGATGTCCTCGACGCCGACGCGACGAGCGTCGTGCAGCTGGATCCGCACTCGAAGATCACCGGCACGATCAAAGACGAGCGCGGCGCCGCGGTCACGGATGCGGAGGTCTGCGCGCACCCTCCGCAGACGCTTGGGTCGCCGACCTGCGCGCGCAGCGCCGCCGAGGGGAAGTTCTCGATCGACGTGCGCTCCGACGTTTACAAGCTTGACGTCACCGGACCGCCCGGCGGCAAGCTGATCGCGCAGTGGGCGAGCGGAAAGCTCTCGAGCGGCGACGCCGATCTCGTCGACGCCCGCTCGGCCGACGTGGACGGCATCGGCGTCACGATGGTCAAAGGCGTGCTGCTGAGCGGCGTGGTGCGCGGACCGAGTGGCCCGATCGAGGACGCGCAGGTCTGCACCAGAACTCTCGCGGCGCCCCTCCCATGGGATTGCGTGCGCACGAACAAGAAGGGCTCATACCTCGCGCTCATGGAGCCCGGCCGCTACTTCATGTGGACCGTTCCTCCCGACAACGTCCGGCTCGTCGCGCAGTGGTACGACGGCGTGCTCGAGGGCGTCGACACGACCGACATCGCCATGGACCGCGATCGGCAGATCGACGTGGCGCTCGATCCAGGCCCGCAGCTCAGAGGCAAGGTGACCACGACGGACGGCGCACCGGTCGGCGGCGCTTTCGTCTGCCTCGACACGCGATTTCCGACGGGACGGATCTGCCGGCCGACCGCGGGCGACGGCTCCTACACGCTGACCACTCGCCCGCAGACGTACACGGTCCAGGTACTTGCTCCCCGGGAGAGCGATCTCATTAGCGAGTTCTGGCTTCGCAAGCGCACGTGGGTCGACGCGAACGACGTCTCGCTCGGCAATGCGGACCGCACGCTCGACCTCACGCTGCGTCATGGCATGCGCGTGTCCGGCGTCATCCGCGATGCGCGGGGCGTGCCGCTCGAGGGCGCGACGATCAATCTCAACGATGCCGATGGGCCGTACGCCGGAACAGACACGGACATCAGCGGTAGCTACCACATGGTCGTTCCGGCCGGCACCTACGAGATCGAAGTGTTCGCGCCGTTCCGCGGCGAGCGGGGCGACCTTCTCTCACAGCCGCCACGCGAGCTCGTCGTAAACGGCTTCATCAACTACGACGTGGTGCTCGAGGATGCCAATCCCTGAGTCGTGATACAACGGACAGGCACTCAACGAATGGGAGAAACATCATGTTCCTGACACGTCTTCTGAAGCCGACCCTCACTGCGTCCGCTCACTGCGACCTGCCGTGCGGTA
>JALYLL010000337.1 GCA_030774255.1 Chloroflexota bacterium
GAAGACGCCAGGGACCAAGGCGGGAAGCGATCCGGCGGGCTTGCGCTCGCCGAGGAGGACCTCGGCTGCCGCCGTGAGGCTCGGCTCGCGCGAGTCGTAGGCACAGAGATACGCGGCGATCTCCGGGATGCTCAGGATGTCATACGGACCGCGCAGCGCTACGACCGCGACGGGTTTCTGCTTCGCCAGTGCCTTCACCAGGTCGACCTGCTCGGGATACGCGAACAGATTGGTCGTCCCCACGACGACCACGTCCGCCGCGCGGGACGCGCTGACGACGCGATCGATGTCAGACGCGTTCGGATGCAGCGGCAGCGACTCCGAGATCGCGTCGGCCCGCTTTGATGACATGACGCTGCCGAGCGTTGCCTGTCCGTCGAAAAAGCTGATGTCGGCATTCGTCGGCGACACCGCGAGGATCCGCCCGCGAAGCGGCAAGACACCGCGATTGCGGAGGAGCGTCGTCGCCCCGCGCGCGAGCTCGAGCGCCGTCTTCGCGTTCGCCGCAAGATCCGGCGCCGACTGGTCGCGGCGTCCGTCGAGGATGCCGAAGCGCCGCTTCGCATCGACGACCCGCCGTACCGATTCGTCGAGCCGCACGCTGGAAAGCGAACCCGAGCGGACGGCGTCGGTGATGAGGCGATGCCCTTCGAGCTGAGCGCTCTCGTCGAAGCGGAAGAGGAGATAGTCCGCGCCCGCTTGGAGCGCGCGCAGCCCGGCCGCGGCCTCGCCGACGTTCTTCAGCGCACCCATCTCAAGGTCGTCGGTCACGACGATCCCCTGAAAACCGAGCGTGTTGCGAACGAGTTCGGTCATCACCGCCTTCGAGAGCGTGACCGGGAGCTCCGGGGTCGCATCGAGGGCCGGGACGACGATGTGCGCGCTCATGATCGCGGGAACGCCGGCCGCGATCGCCGCACGGAATGGCGCGAGCTCGACGCGATCGAGCGTCGCGCGATCCGCCTCGATCTTTGGCAGCCCCGTGTGCGAGTCCGTCGTCGTCGAACCGTGCCCGGGGAAATGCTTTGCGCAGCAGAAGAATCCCGCGGCCGCGTACGCCTGGACCGCGGCCGTCACGAGCGACGACACCCGCGCGGGATCGCTGGAGAAGGAGCGGTTACTGATGATCGGATTGGTCGGTTCGTCGTTGACGTCGGCCACCGGCGCGAAGTTCCAGTTCACCCCGAGAGCGCGCAGCTCCGTCGCGCTGATGGTCGCGGCGGTGCGGACGCTGCGCTCGGGGTCCGCGGTCGCGGCGAGCGCCATCTGGCCCGGCAGGATCGTGGCGCCCTTGTTAATGCGGATGACCGGGCCACCCTCCTGGTCGATCTCGAAAAAGAGCGGCAACGACTTCGCGTCGCGTGCGATCTGACTCAAATCCGCGACGAGCCTCGAGAGGGCCGCCGCATCGGCGAAGTTCTCGGAGTAAAGGATCACGCCCCCGATGCCGCGGTCGCGGATCATCGCCTCGAGCGAGCTCGTGATCTTCGTGCCGTGAAACGCGACGCTCATGAGCTGGCCGGCCTTGCGTTCCAGCGACATCCCGCTGACCACGTCGCCGGTGGGCGCCGGCGTTGTCGGGGTCGGCGCGCACGCGGCGATCGCACTCGCCGCGGCCGCGCGCAGGAAGTCGCGTCGCTTCATGAAAGTTGGACCGGCAGACGTCCTTCCGCCTGCCGCTTACCGGCGAGCACCGCCGCGAGGGCCTCGAGCGAGACGGGGACGTCGCCATACGAAAGGAGTGCGGGAACGTTCGGCACGAGCGCTGCGTCATACGGACTGCGGAGCGCGCACAACACGCCGCCGTTCGCCAGCAGTTCCTTGACGCGCGTCGCCTGCTCCGGCTGGAACCACGCGTTGGTGGAGCACACTACGAGCGGTCCCGAGCCGCGCGGCACCTGCCCATTCTTGGAGAAGGTGACGCGATCTCCGAGGTGGCGGCGGAGGGCGGCCTCGAATGTGGACGATGGCGTCGAGAGCTCCTCGACCGGTGATGCTTGCGTTGGTTCGAAGTAGAGAACGCGCAGAGCACCGTCGATGCGCGGAAGCGGTGGTCCAACGCGTGTGATCGATGCTTCGGCGATCTCGCGCGCGATCTGGCGCCGGGGTTCATCGTCGAAGTCGACATCGAGCGCCGTCCGTCCGAAGCGTTCGCGGAACCACGTCGCGCGGCGTAACGCCTCACTCGTGCGCTCGGGCCGCACACGGTCGGCGATCCACTGCGACGCGGCGAGCTGCCGTTCGATGCCGCTTGTCACCATCATCGCGTCGACGCCCGCCTCGAGACCAGTCACGACGACGTCCTCGATGGAGATATCGGCGATCCCGCTCATATCGAGGGAGTCGGTCATGGACAGCCCGTCGAAGCGCAGCTCGCCCCTAAGAAGATCAGTGAGGATCGGACGGGAGATCGTCGCGGGCGCTTCCGTGTCCAGGGCCGTGTAGCGGATGTGCGCGCTCATCGTGGTGGTCGCTCCCGCCGCGAACGCGCTTCGGAATGGAACGAGCTCGCGGCGGTCGAGCGTCGCGCGGTCGACGGTGACGTCGGGGCGGGTGAAGTGCGAATCGAGCGAGGTGTCGCCGTGTCCCGGAAAGTGCTTTGGTGTCGACGCGACCCCAGCGCCCTCGCTGCCGCGCACCCACGCCGCCGCGAACTGCCCGACGCGCTCGGCATCGTCGCCGAACGACCGCGTCCCGATGACCGGGTTGTGCGAATCGACGTTCACGTCGCAGACCGGCGCGTGGTTCACGGTGATGCCATCCGCGAGGAGCCCTTCGGCGACGGCGCGCGCGGCGCGCTCTGCGTTGCGCGGGTCGCCGGTGGCGCCGATCGCCATGGCGCTGGGGAACACGGCGCGGTACCCGACGCGCACGACGGACCCACCTTCCTGGTCGACGGCGATCGGCACCGCCGGCAACCCACCCCGTCCGGTGGCGTCCTGCGCTTCTCGCAGCATCGCGCGCAGCTGGTCCTTCGAGCGGATGTTCCCGCGGAACGCGAAGAGGAGCAGTCCGCCGATCTTTCCGGCGCGGATCGCGTCCAGGATGGGCCCCGGGACCTGCTCACCGTCGAAGCCGGCCCACACGAGTGCGCCCGTGCCGAGCTCGGTCACGACCTCCGCCGCCGGCGATACCGCGCGAGCGTGATCTGCCCGAGCGGACGGCCGCGCGGAATACGTGTGGATTTTTCGAGCGTGATGCGGCGGATCTGATCCGCGTTGGGCACGATCGGGGCGATGCGCCGAACGCTGCGCGGGCCGGCGATGTACCCGCCGAGTGCGTCGAGCACGTCGTTCACCCGTTCTTCGATGTCCAACATCGCGAGCGGCCGCGCGCCGAGGAAGAGCTCAAGCCGAACCTCGAGACGGTCGTTCTCGCTGTAGCCGACACCGCGCGACGCCTGCGCCTCGAGGACGGCCGCGTGGACCCGGCGGCGCCACTCATTTCGGGGTGGTGCGTACGGCGGGAGAGTCGCGCTGAAGGTGAAACGGCGCTTCGCCACACAGCGAGACTAGCGCTCTATGATTTTCCTCTCCGAGGAGACCTGACCGGTGCCAACGCTTAGTGCCACCGCCCGCGCGCGCCTTCCCGACAGCTCGTTCGCCTACGTCGACTCGCAGGGGCGCCGCCGGCTGCCGATCAACGACGTCTCGCACGTGCGAAATGCCCTCGCGCGGTTCGATCAGGTCGACTTCGAGGACGACGCCGCGCGCGAACGAGCCCGCGAGCGCCTGCTGCGAGCGGCCAAGAAGCACGGCATCGTGCCGCTCGGCTTCTTCGACGGGCAACTTCGGAAGGCCAGCGGCGCAAACGTGAGATCGCTCCCGCGCGGGACCGTGACCTTCCTCCTCACCGACATGGAAGGGTCGACGCGCCTGCTCGAGCGCCTGGGCGACGACTACACCGGCCTGCTGCGCGATGTCCGCACCACGATCCGGACGAGCGTCCGCGCCTCGAGCGGCTACGAGGTCGACGCGCGAGCCGACGAGTTCTTCGCGGTCTTCCGACGTTCGACCCACGCGCTCGAGGCGGCCCTCACGATCCAGCGGGCGCTCCGCGAGAAGACCTGGCCCCAGAAGTCCGACGTGCGCGT
>JALYLL010000338.1 GCA_030774255.1 Chloroflexota bacterium
CCGGCACGAGAAGCGCGACGAGATCGGCGTTGGCCGCCGCGTCCGCGGTCTCGCGCACGGTGAACCCGTCGCGCTCGGCCTTCTCCCACGACTTCGAGCCGGCGGCGAGCCCGACGACCACCTGGTACCCCGAGTCCTTCAGGTTCTGCGCATGGGCATGGCCCTGGCTGCCGTAGCCGATGACCGCGATGGTCTTGCCCCGGAGGGCCTTGGGGTCGGCGTCCTTGTCGTAGTAGATGGTTGCCATTTTTTCCTTCGCCCTCCTAGAGATAGGTCTTGGTCGTGAGGTTGTTGAGGCGCGGGTTGAGCCCGAGGATCTGGTCCGCGTCGACGGGGAGGTCGATGAGCATCGAGCGGCCCTTCCGCTCGTAGGCCGCGTCCATCGTGTCTTTGAGGTTCGAAAGATCCGGCGCGATGCGCACCCCGTCCCAGCCGTGCGCTTCGGCGTGCTTCACGAAGTCGATGTGCGGAAGCTTCGAGTGGTAGTTCTTCTTCTCGTACTCGGGGATGATCACCTCGAGGCCCTTGTCGACGATCCCGAAGACCTCGTTGTTCACGACGAAGACGCGCAGGTCCATGTTCGCGGCGTCGGCGAGCGCGCCGCCGAAGAGGCGGAAGCACCCATCGCCGGTGAACACGAAGGTGTGCAGGTCGGGGTTCGCGGCCTTCGCTCCGAGGCCGATGCCGAAGCCGCCGCCCATCGCCGATCCGTCGTGGGTCGTCCAGAACGGGATGTTCGGATTCGGCCGCTGCGTCGCCCACTGGCGATCCTTGTACGCGATGCAGACGTCGTCGACGCCGAACGACCCGGGTCGCCACATCTTGTCGATCCGCTGGTAGAACTCCTGGAAGTCGACGGTGCCGTGGCGCTTGTTCTTCTCGGGCTCGCGCGTGTTCAGGGACTCGGGCGCCGGCGCGGTGTTCGGGCGATCCGTGCAGGTCGTCGCGAGACGTGGGAGCACCTCTTCGAGCACGAGCCCGATGTCGCCGCGCACCTGTCGGTACTCGTGCGCCACGCGGTGGCGGAACTCGCCGTTCTTGTGCCCGTACGCCTCGCGCATGTCGGTGAAGTGGTAGACGTGGCCGGCAGGGATCTTCGCGAGGTTCAGCGAGTACTCGCCCGCGTCGAAGCCGAGAGCGATGACGACGTCGTCCTTACCAAGGCTCCGCCACACTTCCATCGCGCGCTCGTTGCCGCCGAAGCTGATGTGGCCGAACCCGTATTCGTTCGAGGGGTCGACGGCGTTCGCGCCATTGACGCTCCACACGGTCGGCGCCTTCAGGATCTTCGAGAGGAGCGTCGTGAGCGTGCGCGCGTGCGGCGCGAAGGCCGCCTCGCCGCTCACGTAGATGACCACGCGCTTCCCCGCAGAGACGCGCGGGAACTCCGCAAGGAACTCCGCGACGTCACGCGCGGCGAACGTGCGCGGGTGCGACGTCCACGGGACGTCCGTGTCCGTCTCGCGCGAGAGAACGTCGGGGTGGAACGCGATCGCGACGGGCTTGTTGTGCTTCAGGACCCGCTGCGCGCGACGGAGGCCCTCTTCGAGCTTGTTCATGTTGTCGACGACAACGAGCCCCTCGCCGAGCTCAGCCTGGAGCTGCGGGACGACGTTCATGCCGTACTCGCTCACGTCCTGGAGCGGCGCGTTGCCGATCGAAAGGGTCGAGTTGAGCGCGATGAGGTAGACGGCGGGGATGTTGTGGAGCTTCGCGTCCGTCATCCCGCTGCCGCCGAGCTTCGTCGCGGCGCCCGTCGTGGTCACGCATCCGGCGATCCGCCCAGAGGCGAGCCAGTACCCGAGCGGCACGAACCCCGCGACGTACTCGCCGATCGTGAGCATCCGGGACGCCTTGTCGGCCGAGTGCGCGAGCTCGTAATACGGCTCCAGGTGCTTGGCCACGTGCACGACGCCGCCGCCGTTCACGCCGGCGAAGAAGCGGACGCCCCAGCGCCGCAAGGTTTCGATGAGGACGGCGTTCCCGCTCTTCGCCTCAGCGAAGACGGTGGGCTCGGTCCCTCTCGTTCGTTCTAGCGCTGTCGCCATGGTCCTTCCCCTTCCGAAATGAAGAAGGCCCCCCGTTTCCGGGAGGCCTTCAGAACTTTCTCTTTTTCGCTGTGAGGAGTGAGTCGCTACCCTCCCGGCCGCATCCGCGCCCTCTCAATGAGGACGACAATGACGACGCCGATAAGAAGGTTGCGCT
>JALYLL010000339.1 GCA_030774255.1 Chloroflexota bacterium
CGCAGGCCGTCGCCAGAAGAAGAACGACGAGGACCTGGTTGTTGGCGGGCGTGACCTGGGTGACCTGGAGGAGATTGGCGCCGAGGAAGAATCCGAAAACGAAGCCAATGAGTGCTGCGACCAGACGAATGAAGGCCACGATGACTCCTTTCCCTGTTGATGCGGCGAACGCGCCAGCGCACGCCGGGATGGATGGAAGAACATGCGAACGAGTCTAAGACCGCGCTGTTAGCGTTCTGGCGATGGATGACCGCGCGCTGCGCATCAGCGTGTTGCTCGCCGCACATCTCATCTTTCTCTCCGCGGGGGCTCTTCGGATCATCCGCGGCCGGCGGGGGCACCTTCTCCGATCCGGGAACGCCTGGTGGCTCCAGTACTACCCCCCTCTTGTGTGGATCCCCTTCCTCATCGCCTACTTCTTTCCCCTGCCCATCGATCTCCCGATGCCGGTGCGCCTCGCGGGCCTTGCGATCGCGATCGCATCCGCGGTCTTCGCCGCATGGGCGATGTGGTCGCTCGGCAAGAGCTACGGGATTCGCATGGATCTCTTCGACGGTCACCGGCTCGTGACCGGCGGGCCGTATCGCATCACGCGGCACCCGATGTACTTCGGGATCGTCTCGTTCCACGTCGGCGCGACGCTGGCGATGGAGAGCCTCGCGCTTCTCGTCATCACCGTCCTTTACGTCATCCCGTTCACCCTCATGAGGATCCGAGCGGAGGACAGCGTGCTCGCGGCCGGATTCGGCGACGAGTTCCGCGCGTTCTCCGGGCGTGTCCCGGCGCTCGTGCCCTTCACGCGCTAGCGAAGCTTTCGGCCCCAACCGTCACGGTACGCGAGCTCCTCGACCGGCTGGCGTTGAGCCTCGCCCCACCGTCCAAGCGGGTAGCCGACCGGGATCAGGCAGAAAGTGTTGACGTCATCGGGGATGCCGAGCAGCGCCTTGACCTTCTCCTCGTTGCACCGATGACTCGTCGTGAGAGTCGTACCGAGTCCGAGCGCACGGGCGGCGAGCATGAGGTTCTGCACACCGACGAAGACGGCCGCGTGAACCTGGCCGGGCGCACAAGCGAGGACGAGGACCGGCGCTTCTCCGAGGTGACGGGCAAGGTGCCGTGTGGATTTGAGACGCCTCGCAGTCGCTGGGTCGGTTTTCGCGTGCTCCTCATCGTCGCGAAGTAAGGGCTCCACACATTCCCGGTAGAGCTCACCCATTTGGCGGCGCTTCTCAGCATCCCGGACCACCAGCCAGCGCACGGGTTGCCTGTTTCCGGCGCTGCCGGCCTTCGTCGCTGCCTCGACGATCGTCCGGATGTCCTGATCCGACACCTCGCGCGACGGATCGAGACGGCGCATCGCTCGCGTCGTGCGGATCGCCTCGAAAACATCCACCGCTAGCGGTCCGCGACCCCGGCGTTCTCGAGCGCCTCCCGGAGCGTCGCGACGCCCTTCACCTCGAGGCCCGTCCCATTCAGGTCCGAGATGCTCGCCGACGGCACGACGGCGCGTTCGAACCCGAGTCGCTCCGCCTCCTTGAGCCGCGCGGCGATCCGCTGCACGCGCCGCAGCTCACCGCCGAGGCCGAGCTCGCCGACGAACACCGTGCGCGGATCGGCCGGCCGGTCGCGGAGCGCCGATGCGACGGCGACGGCCAGACCGAGGTCCGCCGCCGGCTCGCGGATCCGGAGACCGCCGACGAGGTTCACGTAGACGTCGTGGCTGCCGGCCGAGAGCCCTGCGCGCTTGGCAAGCACCGCGAGAAGCAAAAGCACACGTTGCGGATCCGCGCCGTTGACCGTGCGACGGGGCAGGCCGAAGCTCGTCGGCGTCACGAGCGCCTGGACCTCGACCAGAAGAGGCCGCGTCCCCTCGACGGTCGGCACGATGACGCTCCCGGCGACGCCGCGGCTGCGTTCCTCGAGGAAGACCTCCGACGGATTGGCGACCTCGCGAAGGCCGTTCTCTGCCATCTCGAAGACGCCGACCTCGTCGGTCGAGCCAAAGCGATTCTTCGTCGCGCG
>JALYLL010000340.1 GCA_030774255.1 Chloroflexota bacterium
CGACTCGAACCACGACTACGACCGCAAGCTTTGAGGTGATGGAGAGCAAGGCGACCCCCCGGTCGAGAGGTCTAACCCATCAGACGGCTGCGCAACGCTTCTACGATCAGGTCATGAACGTCCGGGAGGAACGTGACGAGACGCTGAAGCGCTTTCGCGGCGGTCGTGCGATCAGCGTCGGTGCGCGTTCCCGGATGCGCGAGCACGACGACCAAGCTCGCGCGGATCACGACCGGGGGGTCGCGTCGGCACGGTCGGCCGGTCGTGGGCTGGCCGCATGCGCTCGTGTGATCGCTCACCTCCGTCACGATGAGCGGAGTCCGGATCCCGACGGTGACGGCTGCCGGGACCCGAGGCTCCGTGTACGCACGAGCCTAGCGAGTCAAGGGAAGTAGGGGCGACCCGATGCGCGTGATTTCCCGCGCGCGCACACACTGTCGGCCGTGACGTCCGTCGTAGGCCGCGCCCCGCTCGTCGTCACGCGGCCGCATGTCGCGGATGCGGACTCCTCGGGCGATGCGCTGTTCGCCGCGAGATCCGCGCTGAAGCGCGCGTACGCGATGCGCGCGTCCGCGGACGTACAGGTCCAGCAGCTGCGGGTGCTCGTTGAGCGCCTTACAGCGGAGCGACGGGCCGGGATCTAGGCGCGATGGATCCGGTCAGTCTCGGCGTCGCGTTCCTTCTAGGCGTCCTGTCCGCCGGTGCGGGCGCGCTCCTCCAGGCGCAAATCACCGACGGCCGTCGCGATCGCGCCCTTCGTCGGGCACTGCGCGCGGAGATCGACGAAAACGTCCAGGCGCTTGAGGGCGGCCGCATGGTCCTCGGCCGGTCGGCATGGGACGCGGCGCGGGCGCTCCCCTTCGACGAGTCGGCTTCGGGCACCTCGCGAAGGCGTATCGCGCGGCAGGCGCGTACAACATCGGCAATGCGCTGGTGAATGAGCGCGGGGCGCGCGCCGAGGGCAATGTCGTCGCGTGGGGCACCCCCAGCGCGCCCGATCCGCGTCCGGTGCTCGACGCGTTCATCAAGGCGCGTGATGCCCTCTAGCCGACGGGGTCCTATGCGGCGGTTGCCGCGATGTACTCGCGGGCGGTCATCGTGTATTTCCGGTTGTTGCACCGGCGGCATGCCGGCAGGATGTTACCGATGTCATTCGTCCCGCCGCGAACGAGCGGGATGTTGTGATCGCGGATTAGCGGCCTCGCTTCACCGCAGTAAACACAGCAACCCGCGAAGACCTCGATCTTCTCGCGCCACTTCTGTGCGGTGTGCGATCCACTATTGCCTAGCAGCCGCACGCGACGCGCGATCTTGTGCGTACGCACCGCGTCTGGCTTGTTCCGTTTCCATTCGCGCATCGCGAGCACGTACTGGGGGTTCCGCTCCCGCCAGCGTCGCGCGATGCCCGGATCGCGGGGAGTCGCATGTTGCTCCGCCCTCAGCCTCTGACGGTTCTTGGCGTACCACTGCTGCCAGTTCTCACGGCGCTGTGTCGCATGCCGCCGCCGCTGCACTAGCGCGCGTTCGCGGAATAGTTCCGGGTGAGCTACGCGATCGGCCCGCGCCTCTGCGAGTACGCGCTGACGGTTCCGGGCGTACCAAGCGCGATTGCGCGCCAGCATCGCCTCGCGATGACGCTCGCGATAGGCGCGTGCGTAACCGAGAACGCGCTCGGGGTTTCGCTTGGCCCAAGCAGCCTGCCGGAGACAGTCACCGCCGTCCCATCTCCTGAATCTACCGTTGTGGACGGCAACCGAGCCTGGGTAACAGGCGCGGGGACGCGCCGACGCTAGCGGGTGCGGAGCGCGAGCAGGTCCCAGAACGAGGCATTGATTTTGCGACGCGACCAGGTGACCGGCGGTAGCGTCGCGATCGACGCGGTGTCCGCGGCGACCCGTAGATCCCCGAACAGGACGTCCGGGTACAGACGAATGATGATGACGTCGTGTCCGGTCTCATCCAACGGCCCGAGTTTTCCGTGACCGTGCATCGGAGTTAGATAGTCCGGTGGGCGCGGCGCGCCTGCGCGATAGAGCGGGCGATCCGGACCGGTGATCTGAACGCGCATCCGCATGTCGCTCAGATCCGCGTCGACCTGGACATACCGGTGGGCGAGCCCGTGCCGGACCATGTTGAACACGACCCAGAGGAACTCGCGACCGATCGGGAACATCGGTGTGGGCTTCTCCCCCCGCCACTGTGCGGGCAGCTGCGTGAAATACACCCGGTCGGCCGCGGCCAGTGCCTCGCGGAACATAGTCCGCGCGTCCGGATGCGCCGCGGTGACGCGGCCGCACCACTCAAGGAAGTCCATCGCGAGCAGCGCGAACAGGAAATTGCCGCGGCCCGCAGGCCGACAACGTTCAACCGACAGCCATGCGCCCTCGAAGTCCTCGACGAATGCCCGGTAGACGTGTTCGCTCGGGAGGTCGCCCGGATCCGGTCCGCTCACTTCCTGGTGGCAATTCTCACGACAACGCGCGCGTTCGGCGTGCACACCGACGACCGTGTCGACGCCCGCGTTTCGCGCGCGGGTCCGCTCGGACATCCGCGGGCGGGGGCGCCCCCCTCGTAACGTGGAACGCCGCCGCGGGCGTCAGCGGCCGTTGAGCGCGGTCAGGGACACCAAGCCGGGCGGCGTCCGATCCCGAAATCGGGCTCGCGGCTACCACGGCCGTTCAGCGCGGTCAGCGCCGGATCCTAGCCCGGGGCGGACGCGCGCAAGCGGCGGCCTAGTCGCGGGCCAGGAAAACGACGCGGTATGAATCGTCGGCGTCGTCCCAGATCTATGAGGTTCGCGCTCTGTCGAAAGCGCGCTCGCTAGCCGTGGCTGCCACGATCGCCTCACCTCCTGGCGCGGTGAGCGGAGTCGCTGGACCTCAGCGCCGCCAGGCCACCGAGATCCTGCCTCCGACGCTGACTAGCGTACAGATGCGTCAAGTCGAAAATGTTTTCTTGAGAAACGGTTCGGTCAAACACCCTGCCGAGGCGGTGACGGTGCCTAGACGACCTTGTCCTTGACCGTCGCGGGAAGCGCACCGTTGCGCATCGCAGCGAGCAAGACTTCCGGCAGCGCGTCTTTGGTGACGCAGGTAGCGCCCAGCCGGCGCGCGATCTGGCAGACCGCGGGATCGTTCGTGTTCATGACGATCCGGACGTGCGGCATCTCCGTTCGAAGCCGCGACAAGACCTCAATGCCGCTGACGATCGGCATGTCGCCGTCAAGCACGACGACATCCGGGTTCAGCTCGAGGGTCATGCTCCACGCCTCGGCACCATCGCGAGCGACGCCCGCGACTTCCAAGTCGGGCGCGGTGTTCACCAGCTGCTGGACCGCGATCCGATACATGGCGTGGTCATCCGCAACGAGCACGCGCGTCCGCCCACCTGTCACCTTCGCCTCCTGACGTTCTGAATAACGTCCGACGGCGCGCGGCGACGGGAGACCGGTAGGCCTACGTCACGTGGAGGAGATGCCCGATGCGTTTGCTCTAGTGAGCGAAGGCGTGCGTGCGGGGTCGTCCTGCGCGCGATTTGACCCGGTCAACGCTGACTTGACGAGCGTCGCAGACTCAGTGGACCTACTCCGGGGGAAAGGTGGGTCCAGTGAGTTCGAAGCTTTTCGCGATCGCGATTGGCGTCGTCGTCCTGTTGTCGTGTGCGGCTGTGAAGGAGGACCCGTCGAGCCGTGCCGCGGGGGTCAGCGGGACGCCAGCCCCCACGACTGCGCGTCCAACTCCAACGCCGGAGGCCACGATCCGCAAGAAGGTCGGCGCCGCGGTCCAGTACGAGGACGGCTGGAAGATCACGGTCACCGCGTTCGCTGAGCAGCCTCCGAAGACCGGTCTCTTCGCGAGCACTCCCGCACCGGGCAACCGCTACGTGAAGCTCACCGTCCGATACGACAACGGCACCGCGAAAGAGGCGTCGTTCAACGTTTTCGATTGGAAACTGCAGGATTCGGCGGGCGTGCGGAAGAGCCAGACATTCGCACTCGTCGACCTCACCGATCCGCTGAGCTCAGGAAAGCTCGCACCCGGTGGATTTGTCTCGGGCTCGATCGTCTTCGAGCTGCCGGCCGGAGAGAAAAACGCGCTCGCGATCTACGAGAGCTTCGCCTACAAACAAGCGACCTGGGAGCTCTACTGAAGTCGCGGTCGCCCCGCCCCTAATGCCATGTGTCGATGGCGTCATTGGCGATCCGTGCGACCCGCTCCAGGAGTTCCTCACCACGACGAAGGCGAAGCCCAGGATCCCCGAGGGCTTTCCAGCTAAGCGCCCATTCGTGGACCGTCCTGTCGCGCAAGGCCACAGAGTCCTTCCAAACCTCGTCTTCTTTGAGGGCTGACCCGAGGCCGTCACCGACCGAGAGGATCGTCGCGTCGAGCCGCGGGTACGTGACGAAAGTGAAAAGATCCTACCGGTAGATGCACGCGACGACGACGCGCTCGACGAGCCCGTTGGCTTCTCCTGACCGAGCCACGCCTCCGGTCTCCAAAGACGGAATGGTCACGCCGAGAGGAGCGACGACGTCTCTCCTGCGCGAGACGAATCACCTTCCGTGTTGGGCGGGGTGCCACCCGCGCGAAGGTGACCTGGATGACACTTGACAAGTAGCGCAACCCGCGCGGCGGCCCCTGGCCGGCGCGCATGCTAGTAGGCGCGCGGTTCAGAGTGCCGAGATCGGGGAAAGATCGTGATAGCCACCAGCCACAAAGAATTACGCGAGAAGCTGCAGGGCTACCTGGACCAAGACCACCGGCTTCGGTCTGTTGTCACATACACCAAGCAACGATTTGACGGTGCGAAAGCCTTGACTGCTCACAATTGGGAACACATCTATCGCGACACGTTGAACGCCATCGTTATCGGCGAAGCGGAAGGCGCCGACATGAGTTGTCCTCAATGTGCTCGTGGATCTGCAACTCCGGCTTGAGCTGCTTCCAGAGATCTCCGCGTTCGCCTGCGTCTGCCTGCTCGACCTCCTGGAACTTCTCCTTCGCGTTCTGATGCTCCTGCTTGAGAAATTCGATGGCGTTCAAGACAGCCTCCTTTGGTCCGCCGGAGTGGCTGCAGGCCACGTGCCGATCCTCGTTACGGCGCGGCCATGAACCAAGCCCTCAAAGAACGTTGCTCGGCCTTGAACTGGCCGAGACACCCAGGTTCGTACCGGGCCGCCGGATTCGCGCTCAGGGATTGGCGCAGCTGAGTCCGGATCGAATCGTGGCCTCTATACCGAGAGGAGACGGTCGAAGAACGAGCGATAGCGCCGCAAGGCGACGCGCAGCTCCTCCGTGGAGAGCTTCCCTGACCGCTCAAGCTCGGATTCAAGATCCTTCTGCTGGTCCGCGAACACTCCGGCGAGCTTCTGGATGACCTCGGCGACGAGCTTGTCGGCTGCCTCGACCGACTCGCGGGGTGCATCGACGAACCGGGACTGAACGTCCTGCCATTGCGTGCGGTAGCCCTCGGCGTCCTTTTCGGCGAAGAGCGGCGTCGACTGGGTCGTGTCTTCGTCGGGGCGTCGCTCGGCGATGTCGGCGGTGCCCAGCTCCCGTGCCTCCGTCGTTTCAATTTCGGTAGTCTCGGGCGTCTCGGTGTCGGCCCCGCTCGTCGCCCGTCGCGCGATCTTCGGTCCTCATCGTCTGACCTCCGCTCGATGCGCTTCGTCCTCCTGGACCGCGGGCTCAGTCCGTCCCGGCTCCGTTTTGAGCAGCTCGTCGAAAAGCGCGCGGTAGTGGACCAAGGCCGCGCGAAGGTCCTCCGTGCTGAGCTTCCCTGGACGCGTCACGATGCCGTGCGCCTCACGGTAGTGCTCCACGACGAGGGGGTGGTCGACCGAGACGTCTGCGGCGCGCTGGTCGAACTCTCCCATCGGGTAGCCCCGCGTTCCCATGAGCTGACCGACGAGACGGTCGGCCGCGCCGACCGCGCCGGGGGGGTCGTCGACGAATCGCGCCTGCACGGTCTTCCACTCGCTTGCGAAGCGCGCGTGCTCATCAGGCGAGAGCGGACGGATCTGCAAGCGCTCCACCCGCTTCACCCGATCGCCGAGCACGGCCTCGGCCTTCCGGGTGTTGCCGGATTCGTCGACGGCGCGGCCGTACTCGGGTCCGAACCGCTGACGTATGCGGACCTTCTCGCCATGCGCAATCGCCCCTGGCAGCGGGCTGGCGTCAGCAAAGCTAGGTGGACAAGAGCCCACCGGGCGGTCGTCGGCCTCGTCGCCGACCTTGTCTGGCGAGCACGCGGGCGTAGTAGGTCGAACGCGCGGATAGACGACCTGGACGCATCGATGGAGCGCCTCGCTCTTCTCGGAAGGGGCGATCCCGGGTCGACTCGCTACGGCCTGGACCTCGCGGACACCGAGCCTCAGGACGGCGAGCGTCCAGCCTGAGGCCCGGCCTAGCGCGCTTCGTTTATTGAGCAGCTTGCGGAGTCGGTGCCTGCATTCCGGAGCGCAAAAGCTCGATCGTCATCGGCTCGATCCTCCGCCAATCGTGGCCCTTCTCGCGACCGCCGAAGCAATACGCCCAGACACCGTCGACCGTTGTCACCAACGGGCCATCCGCCCCAGTCTCTAGGTGAGCCGTACACGTGAGCTCGATCATGGCAGCCATGCCCACCACCCCCCGCCTGCATGTGTGCAGGACGACCAAGATGCTACCGCCTGGGTTCTAAGCCCTATTGCGCCCCCACGAAATAACGAGACCATCTCTGCCTGCGTGGTTGCGGAGCCGTAAGTCGACGAGGACGGGCCTGGCGCTACCCACCCCACCGTGGAACGGGCCCCGCCAAGCACCGTCCACCCGTCTAACGAGAACGAACGGTCGCTCGTTTGGCGAGCAAGACGGTGGTTTCTTGCCGAGCCCCCCGCGCAAAGAGACGTCACGGCCAACTGTGTCTATGTGGACTCACCCTATTTCTTGTCCGATGAACGACCAGGAGGTCGAACGGCTCGATTCGCGACCCTCTAGTTGTGACGCCGCTCCCGGATCACATCCAAGGAGTAAAGGACAAGCGCTTCGAAGTCATAGAACTGACCGATCGGGTCGAGCTGAGTCCCATCTTCTGAGTACCGTCCGATGAAGTAGACATCTACGGCGCGCCAGCGATAGATCTTGTACAGACGATGCTCGGCGCCTCCACGGAATGTGGCCCACTCGCGCCCGATCTGCGATGTCCGCAGG
>JALYLL010000341.1 GCA_030774255.1 Chloroflexota bacterium
GGCAGGACCGGCGGGCCCTCAGGGGCAAAAGGAGACACGGTCGCGCAGGGTGCGCCGGGGCTGTCAGCCGTCCAGATCGTCATGAGCAACTCCGTCAGCAACAACACCGGAGGACTCAAGGAGACAACGGCAACTTGCCCCTCGGGAAAGAAAGTGGTCGGTGGAGGCGCCGAGCCGGTCAGCAGTCCGGCGTACTACGCGGCCGGCTACCGGTGGGACAACGCGTTCCACGCAATCGGGTCCTCCCCCGCCGGACCTGCCTTTTCCGTTCGGGCATTCGCGATCTGCGCGACGGTGGCCGGATAGGTCGCTCTCGAGAAGCCGCGGCTACAATCCGCAGCCTGCCCTCTTAGCTCAGTTGGTAGAGCACCTCCATGGTAAGGAGGGGGTCGACGGTTCGAGTCCGTCAGAGGGCTTGTGGAGAAGCCCCGCAAAAGCGGGGTTTCTGTCGTCTAGGTTGTCAACGTTCTTTCGGGTACAGGTACGAGACAGGTACACGAACCTTTTGAGTCGCCTCGATAACCGCCGATTTTGGGCAGTCGGATATCGATCGGTGCTCCGCTGGCAGCCACTGGAGAACGTCGCCGGGCCCACGCGCCACGGCGTGCCTGGCTCGATCACCTTCACAGCTACTGGCGTGCGGCGGCGGGTCGCTGCGCGTCAGACAGGGCGCGCTCGACGCGGCCGAGTAGCGGCTGGAGTTTGCCGAGGTGGTCAACGAGCTCGTGGCAGTACTCCTTCGCATCGCGCGAGCCGCGATGGTCGCCGCCAACGCGCTGAATCGTGATCTCGAAGTTCCCGACGCGCTTGTTGTACGAGCTGTGGCTCGCGCGGTTGCGGAGACGACGTGCGTCCTCGATCACCGGCTCGGCGTTCCAACCAACGAGGTCGTCCAAGATCGGGGCCAGAGCCGGCGCTCGCAGCTGGCGCCGGGACGCCTGCAGCTGCTCGAGCACCGCACTCAGATTGCGCTCGTTCCACGCAAGTCCGAGGTGCTCTGAGAGATCCAGGGCGCGCGCGAGCTGGTCGGTCGCGGCGGTCGTACAGACGAGGATCCCCTCGAGGTGAGCCTGGACCGGAATCTGGACGGAGTCGTATGGGCCGGGGTAGTCGAGGTCGTTGAGGAGGCCGAAGTGGTATTGGGCAATCTCGATCTTCCGCCCGGCCGCCTCCAGCCAAGCCTGCCAGGTGTCGGTGGGTCCTCTCGGCACGTGGATGAGCGTACTCGTGTCGGTCGGGAGCGACCGCTGCTTAGGCGCCGCGGCGCCGTGCGATCTCCTGCCGGACCCGCCGGCGTACGTCGGCCTGTAGGAGCGGATCCTCAAGCATCTTCTGCAGCGTCGGGTCGTTGCCCTTGGTGATGAACGCGAGGAACTCGGCAGCCTCGGAGGCAAGCGCCGACTCGAGGGGCTCGCCACCGGCCACGCGGGGCGGTGTGAGATCGGCGCACCAGTCCTCGTGGAGCTCGGCCTCGATCAAGACGTGCTTGCAAACCGCCTGCAGACTCTCGAGCTGCATCACCGCCCGCGTCAGGTAGTGAACGTACCGCTGCTGGAGTAGCAACAAGCCTTTCTCCGTCAGCATCGCGAGCCGCCGGTCGGGGATGAGGTCCGTGCTCGGCACCATCCCGGTCTCGAGGAACGACGCCGCGAAGTGCTTCCCGTCGCCCTCGAGGTTTGGGAGCGGGAAGACCCGAATGTGGGCGAGCGCCCACTTGCCGAAGGGGACCTTCTCGTACGCGATCACCGGGATCATCTGGATCCGCGGCAGCAGATTGGCACCCCTGCGCATCGAACACGGGTGCGTGATGACCATCGCCGCCACGTGGTCGATGCCCACGCCGGGGATGGTGATGCCGCCGAAGACGTCACCTTGTAGGAACGGCCGGTAGGGCTCTACGCCGTCAGCACGAGCGAGGTAGAGGTCGTCCTCGCTGTCCGGCGTTCCGAGCACTTCAGCCACAGCTCCACGTTGGGGCCCGAACCCCGCGCTAACGCTTTCCTGGCTTTTCAGCGAGCGACAGCTCCCCATCCGGAGCGCGGACGACCTCGAACCGGGAGTCGACCGCGTACCGCGTGCGCCACTCGGCGTCGTACGCGTCGAGCACGGCGTGCGCGCCCTGGCGGCGACTCGCGAAGTCGACGAGCAGATCGCGCCGGTTCGCGGCGTAGAGGTCGGCCGGGGTCAGCGTCGCGTCGGCGGACAACGGCATGTCGAGCCACGACGCGGGGTCGGGGATCGGAAACGGCGATTTCAACAGTTCGAGGAATGCGAGCAGCAGCGCCAGGCGCTGCCGGTTCAGGCCAGTGATCTGCTCGCCGCGCCGCCACTTCCTGATGGCGGTCGGCGTCACACCGATCATCCGAGCGACGGTCGACCAGGAGAGTCCGTACTCCATGCCGAGCGTGTCGAGGATCTCGCTGGGATCCTGCATGCCGAGGACAGCCGCGCGCTCATCGAGCGAGCGGAGGACGGTCTCGTGATGCAGTTGCTTGACCTCGGAGCCGAGCATCTCGTTCCGATCGCGGAGATGCGCAGCGTCCTTTGAGATCGAGGCGTACGTCGGCTGCTCCTCGTGGACACGGCCGACCATCGATGTGCCAGCCGCGGTGGCGGTCGACCCGCGCAGAGTGTCGTTCTCGCTCATTCGCCCCTCCTCAATACCTCATCGCGAAGTTTGTCGGTGATGGCTGACTCGAACAGCGAGCGCACTGGACGCCGAAGCTCACTGCAGGTGTCGATGACCGTTGCGACCGAGAACTCCGGCAGTTCCGCCTCGGGTGCGGTCCAGAAGCTATCGATGTCGATCAGGAAGTACGGCCCCAACTCCTCGGACTTGAGACGGAGCGGGCCAGAGGGCTCGACCATCCGTCCGTTCAGCGCCCCGAAACGCAGGGCCGCCGCCTGACCTTCGGCGACGCGGTATTCGGTAACGCCGGTGGTAGATACCGCGTCGTAATCGCCGTCGATGCTGAGCGGCGCCAGGAGGGCGGGGCTGATGTAGCCCTGCCAGTCGGTCGGCTTCTCGACGCCCGGCACCCGGATCTCGTCGATGTAGCGCAACCCGACGCGCTGCATCCCCGCAATCGGCGCCGTCTCGCTGACGGCGCGCAGCGTCCGCTCGACCACTTCGAGGAAATCCTCGTAGCGGCGATAGTCGGTGTTCTCGACCACGATCGCCGCGGGGCCGATGACGGCGCTGATCACCCGCCGGCGATCCAAGAGGCGCAGCGGACCGGATGCGATCCTCGGCGGGCCGGCCTCGCCGCTGCTGATCTCGATCGTCATCTGCGGCTGGGCGATGATCGGCAGGACGTCCCGGAGCTTCTCGAACGCCGGAAGTGCTCCCTCCGAACCTGCAAGCTCAGGGGTGGTCGGCATCCGCAGCTCGAAGGCCACGAACCGAAGCGGTGCGTTCGGGTAGATCTCGCGTTCGTTCATCTCGCTCCCACAGTAGAACTCAAAGCGAACCATAATGGTTACTCCACTGGAACTCTACCCTTTGCTTCGGATCTCCCTCGTTCGAGGGAAGCCCCGCCCTCGGCACCATCAGCCAGGCCGGGTTGCGCGCCGACCACCTCGGCCCACGCGGTCAGCAGCTGGGGCACGCAGCCGGCGGGCGTCCGTGATCTCTAGGAGAAGCCCCGCAAATGCGTGGTTTCTGTGGTCTGAAGCGTCAACGCTCGGTGCTGCGAGTGTACGGAACGGTCACTCGGGATTCGCGCGCTGCTCGGATAACTGCCTCTGCTGAGCGCCTTTGGCTTCCTTCGAGCTCCTCGATGACGTGCCCGTAGGTAGAAAGCGTCATCGTCGGCGAATGCCCAGCCTGGCGCGCAACCTCGACGACCGACGCGCCCTCGGCGAGGAGCAGAGAGCAGAAGAGGTGCCTAAGGTCGTAAGGACGTGACGCGTCGAGGCCAGCTTCCTCGGCGACTGGGTTGAAGATTCGTCGGCGCCAGTTCCGGTAGGCCGTGTCGCGCCAGGGCTCACCGTTCCAGCCAGGGAAGACGAGCGAATTTGCGTCCGGCCTTCCGCTCGCGAGCCGCCACTCGGCAAGATCGGCCGCGAGCGGCGCCAGCAACCTCACGGTGCGGGTCTGGCCCGTCTTCGTAGGCTTCAGATCGCCAAGCGCGACAGCTCGCTCGACGAGGATCGTCCTTTCCCTGACGTGCCGCCATTCGAGAGCCAGGGCCTCGCCCGGGCGCAGCCCGGCGTACGCGAGCACGCACACAAGCGTGGCGTCGCGCATACGCTTCTGACCGCGCAGCTTGGCTCGCATCTCTTCCACTGCCGCGGCGGGCAGGAGGTCGACCACGCGCGTCTTTCGTTGCGGAGGCTTGCGAACGGCCTTGACCGGGTTCGAATCGATCCGCCGCCATTCAACTGCTCGCTGAAGAACCCCCTGCAAGAACGCGAGCGTCTTCCGAACCGTTGGATCACCGACGCCGGTCGCCG
>JALYLL010000342.1 GCA_030774255.1 Chloroflexota bacterium
CCCTCGCGTCCGTGGGACGTGTACGTGACGCGGGAGCGCGCGATCGAAGCGCGCGCGATCACACGCTCGCTGCCGTCGACGATCGACCCCGAGACGCTCGTCGAGCCGTCGCACGTGCGCTATCCCGGCGCGGGCGGTGAGGACGTGCCCGCGCTTCTCTTCCTTCCGTACGCCGAGGCCCTGCGGGGTGAGACGGTCCCGCCCGCGATCATCAACATCCATGGTGGCCCCACGGCGCAGCACCACCGCGAGTGGAACGTCGCGACACAGGTCTTCGTGAACGCGGGCTTCGTCGTGCTCGCGCCGAACCCGCGGGGATCGACCGGGTATGGCAAGAAGTGGCGCGAAGGGAACCGTCGCGACTGGGGCGGCAAAGATCTCGAGGACATCGCACGCGGCGCGGCCTGGCTTGGCGACCAGAAGCTCGCCGACCCCGCACGGATCGGGGTGTACGGCGCGAGCTACGGCGGATACCTCACGCTCATGTCGCTCGCCCTCCGTCCGGATCGCTTCGCGGCAGGCGTATCGGTGGTCGGGGTCGTTTCGTGGAAGACGATGGTCGAAACGACGCGCGGCGACCTGCGCGAGTACCTGCTGCGCGAGCTGGGCGACCCCACGAAAGACGCTGACCTCTACCGCGATCGTTCGCCGCTCACCCATGCGTCGAAGATCCGAGCGCCGCTCCTCGTTCTTCAGGGCGAGAACGACCCGCGTGTCCCGCGCAGCGAAGCCGAGCAGGTCACCAAAGCGCTCCGCGACGGCGGGAAGCCGCACGAGTACCACGTCTACCCCGGCGAGGGCCACGGCTTCCGCACGACCGAGAATCGCATCGACGCACTCTGTCGGGCGCTGGACTGGTTCGACCGGCACCTGCGGCGCGCGTGACCGCCGACGCGATCGTCGTCGGCTCAGGGCCCAACGGGCTCTCGGCCGCCATAGAGCTCGCGCGCGAAGGCCACTCGGTCGCCGTGTACGAAGCGAACGAGACGATCGGTGGCGGCTGCCGCTCCGCCGAGCTGACCCTTCCGGGATTCGTCCACGATCTCTGCTCCGCGTTTCATCCACTCGGTGCCGCGTCGCCCTTTTTCCGCGAGCTCGATCTATCGCGCGAGGGGCTCGATTGGATCGAGCCACCCGCCGCGCTCGCGCATCCGCTCGATGACGGGACCGCGGTTCTCCTCGAGCGCTCGATCGACGCGACGGTCGCGAACCTCGGGCCCGACGCACGCGCATATCGACGACTGGTGGCTGGACTCGTACCCGAGTGGGACCACCTCGCCGCGGACGCGCTCGGGCCCCTCATCCGCGTACCGCGGCACCCTTTCGTCATGGCGCGGCTCGGTCTGCCGGGTGCGCTGCCAGCGCGCATGCTCGCGCGTATTGCGTTCAGCGGCGTGCGCGCGAGAGCGCTCTTCGCCGGACTTGCTGCGCACTCGGTCCTGCCCCTCGACGCGCCGCTCACGGCGTCGTTCGCCTTGATGTTCGCGGTCGCCACTCACGTGGCGAACTGGCCGCTCCCGCGCGGTGGGTCGCAGCGGATCGCCGATGCGCTCGCGGCGCGGCTGCGTTCCCTCGGCGGGACGATCGAGACCGGTCGCCGCGTGCAGAGCCTTGACGAGCTCGGGACCGCGCGCGCCTACCTCTGCGATGTGACACCCCGACAGCTCGAGGAGATGGCTGGTCCGCGTCTTTCGGACCGATATCGCGCAAGGCTTCGTTCGTACCGCTATGGGCCTGGCGTGTTCAAGCTCGATTACGCGATCGACGGTCCGATCCCATGGCGCGCGAAGGAGTGCCTTCGCGCGGGGACCGTCCATCTCGGCGGCACGCTCGACGAGATCGCCGAGAGCGAGGCTCAGATCGCGCGTGGCAAGCCGGCGGAGCGTCCGTTCATGCTCGTCGGCCAGCAGAGCCTCTTCGATCCCTCGCGCGCGCCCGATGGCAAGCACACCGTGTGGGCGTACTGCCACGTTCCCAACGCCTCGACATTCGACATGACCGAGCGCATGGAGGCGCAGTTCGAACGCTTCGCCCCGGGGTTCCGCGACCGCATCCTCGCCCGTTCGATCATGGGGCCGACCGAGATTCAAAGCCACAACGCGAACTACATCGGCGGCGACATCGGGGGTGGCGCGAACACGATGTTCCAGTTCTTCACGCGCCCCTTCTTCCGACTCGACCCCTACTCGACATCCGCGCGCGACATATATCTGTGTTCATCCTCGACGCCTCCAGGAGGAGGCGTGCATGGGATGTGCGGCTATCACGCGGCCCGGAGCGCCATGCGCGGAGCACTCCGGCACTAAGGTCACCCCGTCGCGGGTGGCACGGCGCAGCGGGTCTCTTACGAAGCGCGGGTGCCCCGGGGCCCCGCCCGCAGCGAACGTCAGTGAGCTGCAAGGCGGGGAGGGTGCGCTGAGGAAGAGGCCCGCGTAGCCGGGTCAGGACCCGCGACGGCTGCGGCGCTAACTTGGGACCGCGACCTGCTCCAGCGCAGCGCGCAATGCGGTGGCCCCTAGACGCTCTGCGATCGCGCGGGCTTCGTCGAGCTGTTCTTGATGATCGCCGCGTC
This sequence comes from Chloroflexota bacterium, assembly GCA_030774255.1. Classification (GTDB taxonomy): domain Bacteria; phylum Chloroflexota; class Limnocylindria; order P2-11E; family P2-11E; genus 3-1-20CM-2-70-9. The sequence goes on from JALYLL010000342.1 coordinate 2,573, forward strand.
CTAGTGCGGCGAGAACACGGGCGTGGTCGGCGAGTGCGACGGCGCGCTCGTAGTCGAGCCGTAGGGTCGCGAACGCCTGCACCGCATCGAAGATGAGCTTCTCGGCTTTCGCGAGCTCACCGTGCTGCATCGCGCGGACTCCCTCGGCCTGCGTGAGCAGCGCACGCCCTCGCGCGTGTCCGGTGCGCTCGGCAACGGCCGCGATCCGGTCGAAGAACGGCTGATCGTCGATCCGCCACCGAGCCGCCGCGAGCACGGCGAGCGGACCGATCAACGCGAGATCGACGAGGCCCTTCGGATAGCCGGCGCTGCGGAGCGCGTGATAGCTGGATTCGCTCTCCCGCTGTCCATAGACGGAGGTCAGGAAGTCGCACGCGGCCATCTCGAGCGGTGTGGCCTCGGCCTCGGCGAGCTGATCGCGGTAGGTCTTTTCTTCCGGCGAGCTCAACGCGGCCGCCGCCGCGCTCGCGATGACGAGCGTCATATGCGATCTCGAGCTCGTTCGGAGGCCCTCGCGCCGGGCCGCGGCCGCGATCGCACCCACGAAATCGCCCGACAGAAGGTGTGCGAGACCCTCGGTGTCGAGAGCCTGCCATCCGAGCCGCGGTTTTTCCGTCTCGAGCGCGAGCGACCGGGCCGTCGACGCGTGCTCGATCGCCTCCGCGAAGTTGCCGAGCACGAGGGCCGACAGAGCGATCATCGTGTGAGCGTCGATGAGCTCGTCGCTGTCCTGCAGGGACTGGGCGATCGGGATCCGGCGCTTGTTCTG
>JALYLL010000343.1 GCA_030774255.1 Chloroflexota bacterium
TCGTCTCGCACGGTGAACCGCTCGAGGCTGCGCACATGCATCGCGCGACCGACCGAGTTCGCAGATCGGCGCGATCGTCGAAGCGGCGCGAGAAGGGCGCGCACCGCGTGGAAGCTGTCGTTCGTGACCTCGCCCGCCCAGACGAGGTCCCAGAGCGCGTCGCCGAGCTCGGGCGCGAATCCACCGCGGGCCGCGGCGAGAAGCTGCGGAAAGAACGATGCTCCTCGCGCCTGCAGGACCTCGCGAAGGCGATCGTGGATCGGGCGATCCGGTCGCGTCTCGGGCGTCGGCCGCAGGAGCGCGAAGTGCTCGGCGAGGAAGAGCGCGACCCGTCCGTCCTTCGGGCCGAGAGCGCCGCCGCCCATCCACATGACGGCACCCGAACCGAGGAGCGCGTCGAGGTCGCGGGGGTCGTACTTCGCGACGCGCGCCGGAAGGATGCGCGTCTCGAGATCCGACGCTGGCACGAACGCGCCCTCGAGCTTGGCGATGGCATCGAGAAGCGCGGCCTGTCCGCGCTCGGGCGAATCGATGCCGTGCCACGCGATCGCGAATCGGCCGAGCGCGTCCTGCTCGACAGGCTCGACTTCGCGGCGAAGACGCGCGAGCGAGCGCCCGCGGAGGGTCCGGAGGACGCCGGTGTCCATCCATTCCGAACCTGATTGCCCTGGCCGGAACTGTCCCTCCACGACCGTACCTGCCTCGGCGAGCCGGCGCAGCGCGTCGACGACGGGAGGCTCGGCCAAACCGAATCGCCGCGCGGGGTCCCCCGCGACGAACGGCCCGTGCGTGCGTGCGTACCGCCGCAGCAGCGACACGAGCGGGTCGGCGTCGTCGTTCGTGAGGAAGGCCGCGGGAAGGCCGAGCGGGAGGCCGACGCCGAGAGCGTCGCGGTAGCGTCCCGCGTCCTCGGCGGCGATGAACCGCCTCTCTCCGGCGATGCGAACATCCAGCACGCGACGCTCGGTCACGAGGGTCGAGACCCAGTCGTGGACCGCCTCGGGCTCGGCGCTGCGGGCTCGGATCTCCTCAGCGGTCAGGTCGCCGAGACGGAGGAGCAGCTCGTGGAGGCCGTCCGGGTGACGCGCGGCGCGCTCGCGAACGAGATGCTGGAGCGAAAGCTCGAGATCGGTCACCGCGTCCTGGTCGAGTAGCTCGCGAAGCTCCACTTCGCCGAGGAGCGCGCGGAGCTGCGCGGGGTCGACCGTGAGGGCCTGCGCGCGCAGCTCCGCGAGCGGCGCGTCGCCCTCGTACATGAAGTTTGCGACGTAGTTGAAGAGGAGCGAGGCGGCGAAGGGCGAGGGCGCTCTCGTATCGACGGTGTTTACGCGAAGCTTGCGCGAACGTATCGCGGCAAGAAGCCCGACGAGGCCGGGCATGTCGAACACGTCCTGCAGGATTTCGCGATACGTCTCGAGGACCATCGGGAACGCCTCGTATCGGCTGGCGACCGCGAGCAGGTCGCTGGCGCGCTTGCGCTGCTGCCACAGCGGCGCGCGCTGCCCGGGCCGGCGGCGCGGCAGGAGCAACGCGCGCGCGGAGTTCTCGCGGAAGCGCGCCGCGAAGAGAGCCGTCGTCGGCGCGCCCATGTTGGCCGCGCGCGCGCCACCGCCACCCACGGCGAGTGACGCCTGGACGAGATCGCTCACCGTATCGGGGTCCGGCAGGAGCAACTCGACCGGCGGCGGCTGATCGGTTCCCGGAAAACGAATAACGATGCCGTCGTTCGTCCAGAGGATGTCGGGCTCGTCGCCGTTCCGCTCGCGAATCATCGCGCCGATCGCCATCGCCCACGGTGCGTGAACTCGCGCGCCGAAGTGGCTGAGAATGCAGACGCGCCAGTCGCCCATGTCGTCGAGATAGCGCTCGATCACGATGGTGTGGTCGTCCGGCACCGCGCCCGTCGCCGCCTCCTGGTCGAGCAGGTATTGCATGAGGTTGCGAGCCGCACCTTCCGCGAGCGCGTGTTTGCTGATGAGCTCCTTCGTCGCGTCCTCAGGGGAGAGCGAGCGCATGCGCCGCGTGAGTGCGCCGATCGCCCGACCGAACTCGAGCGGACGCCCGACGTTCTCGCCGTGCCAGAAGGGCATGCGCCCCGGGACGCCAGGCGCTGGCGAGACGAGCACGCGATCCTGCGTGATCTCCTCGACACGCCAGCTCGAGGCACCGAGGAGGAAGACGTCGCCTTCCTTCGTCTCGAAGACGTATTCCTCGTCGAGCTCCCCGACGCGGCCCTTGCCCTTCTCCGCCCCGGCGAGGAACACGCCATATAGCCCGCGGTCCGGGATCGTGCCGCCATTCGAGATCGCGACGACCTTCGCGCCTTCGCGCGAGCGAACGACGCCTGCCGTCCGGTCCCAAACGATGCGCGGCCGCAGCTCGGCAAACTCATCCGACGGGTAGCGGCCGGAGAGCATGTCGAGCACGCCCTCGAAAGCGCTGCGCGGAAGCTCCGCGAAGGGCGCTGCCTGGTGGATCACGCGCTCGAGATCGTCCACGGCCCAGTCGTCCATCGCAGTCATCGCGACGATCTGTTGGGCGACGATGTCGAGGGGATTCCGCGGGTAGCGGAGCGGCTCGACCGCGCCCGCCATCATCCCTTCGGTCATCGCGGCGCTTGCGAGGAGATCGCCGCGATATTTCGGGATGATGACGCCGGTCGACGGCTCGTCGATGCGATGGCCGGCGCGTCCGATCCGCTGCATGCCGCTCGCAACCGAGGGCGGCGACTCGACCTGGATCACCAGGTCGATCGCGCCCATGTCGATGCCAAGCTCGAGCGAGCTGGTGGCGACCAGGGCCGGGAGCCGGCCCGACTTCAGATCGTCCTCGATGCGGAGCCGCTGCTCGCGTGCGATCGAACCGTGGTGCGCATGCACGAGCTCTTCGCCCGCGAGCTCGTTCAGCGCGCCGGCGAGACGCTCGGCGAGCCGGCGCGAGTTCACGAAGATGAGCGTCGAACGGTGCGAGCGGATGAGCTCGAGGATCTGCGGATGGATCGCGGGCCAGATCGACGAGCGCTGGACCGATGTCACGGGCCCGGTCGGGATTTCGGCTGGCTCGCCGAGGCGAGCCATGTCCTCGACCGGGACCTCGACGCGGAGCTCGAGCCTCTTCTTGCGACCTGCGTCGAGCACGCGCACCGGACGCGGGATGCCGTCATCGAGGCCGCCGAGGAAACGCGCGATCTCGTCAAGCGGACGCTGTGTCGCCGAGAGCCCGACACGCTGCATCTTCGCTGTGCCCTTGTTGACGCGACGCTCTTCCAGCCGTTCGAGCGTCAGAGCGAGATGCGAGCCGCGCTTGGACGGGACCACCGCGTGAATCTCGTCGACGATCACGCTCTCGACCGTCCGGAGTGCGTCGCGCGCCAGGCTCGTCATGATGAGGTAGAGCGACTCCGGCGTGGTGATGAGGATGTCCGCGGGTTCGCGCTGGTACCGGGCGCGTTCGCGCGACGGCGTGTCGCCGGTGCGGATCGAGACGGTGGGCTCGCGATATGGGATGCCGAGCCGCTGCGCCTGCCGCGTGATGCCGACAAGTGGCTCTCGCAGGTTGCGCTCGACATCGACGGCCAGCGCCTTGAGCGGCGAGACGTAGACGACGCGCGTGGTCGGCTTCTTGGGGACCCCTGCCCCATCAGGGGCCCCTACCCCTGGGGCCGGCGAGAACATGAGATGGTCGATCGCGGCAAGGAAGGCCGCGAGCGTCTTGCCAGAGCCCGTCGGCGCCAGGACGAGCACGCTCTCGCCGAGCGCGATCGCGGGCCAGGCGAGCTCCTGCGCGCGCGTCGGCGTTTGGAACGTCGCCTCGAACCATGCACGAGTCGCCGGGTTGAACGTCGCGAGCGGATCACTCCCCACGGACCCAAAGGTTACCGTTCCGCGGATGGAGATCGGCCTCGGGATCGACAGCCGTTTCGCACTGAGCGACGACGAGCAGCACGCCATCGCACGGGAGGCGGCAGCGCTCGGTTACACGAGCCTCTGGACACCCATCGGAAATACGCGAGAACCCTTCGATATCTGCGCGATCTGGCACGAGGCGAGCGCACTTGCGACCGGCATCGCCGTGGCGCCACTTTCCTCGTGGCCGATCGAGGGCCTCGCCTCTGTATCCAAGGAAACACTTGAGCGGTGCCGAGGCAAGTTCACCCTTGGCATCGGGGCGGGGCGGACGAGCGACGCACCGATCCGGGTCATGCGCGAGGCGATCGACGCGCTGCGCATTCGCGTTCCCGGCCTCCGCGTATACCTCGGCGCGCTCGGACCGCAGATGCTCCATCTCGCTGGCCGGCGCTACGACGGAGCCGCGCTCAACTGGTGCAGCGGCGAACAGGTGCGATGGAGCCGCGAACGCATCGCGGCCGGCGCTCGCGCCGCGCGTCGCGACCCCCCCGATGTGATGGTCCACGCGTACGTCCGCGTGTGCATCGACGACGAGGTAGACACCGCGCGCACGGCGTTCGCGAAGATGGTGATGGCGTACGCGTTTGCACAGCCCGGCGCGGACAAGACAAAGGGCTATCGCGCCCACTTCGCCCGCATGGGGTTCGACAACGCGCTCACCGACCTCGAATCGCGGCGCGACAGGGGTGCGAGCGAGGACGAGCTCGCGCGGATCTTTCCGGACGAACTCCTTCGCCGAGTCGGCTACTGGGGCAAGCCCGAAGGCGCGCGCGACGCGTTCCTCCGGC
>JALYLL010000344.1 GCA_030774255.1 Chloroflexota bacterium
ATGTCCTCGGCAACGATGCGCGCGTACAAGGACTACCTCGGAATGGGCGCCATGGAAGCGGCCGAGGATGTCGCGTGGACTGTCGGGATCCTGCAGCGGTCGCTCCGGCGCGGTCGGTGACGGGCGCCGAGGTGCGTTGGGACGCACCACCGGGCGCATTCGCGCGCAACTTCCGCCTCGGGGAGTGGATCGGCGATCCGGTAACGCCGCTTTTCGAAAGCTGGCTGCTTACGACGATGGAAGAGACGATGCACGCGAATTACGCGCGCCTCGTCGGCCAGCCGGCGCCGCGACCGCTCCATGTGATCGTCAACGGCTGGTACTACTACAACCTCGGCTTCCTGCCGACGTCGGTGCGGGCCATAGCCCGGACCCTCCCTGGGCTCGCGATCCGTTTCGCCCGCGATCCACGCCGGGTCGCGCCCGCGATCCCGCCGCTCGCCCGCTTCGGCGTCGACCTCTGGGCACGGGAATGGCGCGACGAGCTTCTCCCGACCTACATCGCCGCCGTCGCTCGCGCCGCGACGGCGGTGGAGACGGCGGCGCTCGCGGAACTCCCCCCGATCATCGAGGACCTTGCCGTGCTCGCCGGTCGCTACTTCACCTCGATCACGATGGTCGCGGGATACGGGTGGAAGACCGAGCTCCCGCTCGCACGTTTTTATCGCGAGCACATGCGCGACCGGATCGGCGGTCATCACCAGGAGCTCCTCCGAGGGTTGTCAATCCCCGCAACGCCGGCCCACGCCGTCTCCTCACTCGATTGGTATTTCCCCACCGCCGGCGAGTCCGCCACGGTCCCGGATCGCGATCGCGACGCTCGTTACGCACGGCTCGTCACCGAGCGCGAGGCGCTCGAAGGACGGGCACGCGCGACGCTTTCGCCAACGCTCCTCACGCGATTCGACCGTCTTCTCGCGGAGGCACACCGCGCGTCGAAGCTTCGAGAGGAACAGATCCCGGGTCTCACCCGAGCCTGGCCCGTGTTCCGTCGGGCCCTTGCCCGGATAGGCGAAGCGTTCCTCTCGCGCGGCACGATCAGCGCGGCGACCGACGTCTACTTCCTCAACCGCTCGGAGATGATCCAAGCCCTGCCCCGATCAGATCCAAGCCTTCGGGCCATGGCTGTCGGGCGTCGAAAGAAGTGGGAAGAACAGCGACTCCTACCGGCACCCCTCGTCCTCGGTCAACCCCCGCGGATGCTCGCTTCCATACTCGAGGGCGCCGACCGCGCGGTGCGCGATCCCGCGCCCGCGGTGGCGAACGAGGTCCGCGGTACGCCGGCGAGTCCCGGGCGCGCGACGGGACGCGCGCGTGTCGTGCGCTCCACCGATGAGTTCGACCGCGTGCAGGCCGGAGAGATCCTGGTCTGTCCGGTCACGACGCCAGCGTGGACGCCACTCTTCGCGCGGATCGCGGCGGTCGTCACCGACGTCGGCAGCGTGGCCGCACACGCGTCGATCATCGCGCGCGAGTACGGCATCCCTGCGGTGGTCGCGACCGGCGATGGGACGACGCGCATCGCGGACGGGTCGCGTGTCACCGTGGACGGCGGCGCGGGGCTCGTCTTCCCAGCCGACTAGGTCCGGCTCACCGCAGAGCACGCTCGATCTGGTCGAGGTGCTCCTTTCGATGCGCCGAGCGGTCGACGATGAACGTCTTCCCGACGCCCAGCGCCTTCACTCGGTCGAGGACTTCGGCCGGAAGTCCGGCCACGCTTTCCTCGATCGCCGTCGCTGCCGCGATCGCGCGGCGACCCGCGATGGCTGTCGGCGTGTCGTGCCACTGCGGCATCGCGGCGGCATTGATGTGGTCGGCGATCTTCTCGCTCCCGAGCTCGAGCGGCGCACCTTCGCGGAGATGCTTGTCGAGGCGCGCGAGCGCGAATCCGTCCCAGAATGCGAGGTGCCCGAGCAACCCCGCAGCCGTCCAGCCTCCATCCACTTGTACGTCGCGATCCCCGAGGCGCGCGACGACTGCGACCAGTCGCTCGCGAGATGTGCGGTTGCGCGCGTTGACGTCGGCGGTCATTTGCGAAGCGAATCGCGGAAGGTCTTGTCCGTGGCGACCTTGAGCGCCGTCGCGGCGAGTGCGTCGATGACCACGAACGCGCTCTCGTGCGCGTAGTCGCTGACCGACGCCTCGCGCATCTTGTGGGAATGTCCAGGTATCTCCTGTGAGCTGACCGGAAAGCCGATGTAGTCGGTCGGCACCTTTTGGGATACGTTCCCGATGTCGCCGGAGGCGGTCACGAGATGCCCGCGCGACGGTGACTTGCCGCGGCGAACGAGCTCGTCCGTGAGCGCGTCCCCGAGCAGCCGATTCGCCTCGACCGGCAGATAGGCGCGCATCTCGTCCTCGATCTTGACCTTCGTCCCCGTCTGCAGCGCGGCCCCCTTCGCCATGTCCTCGAACATCGAGACCATTTCCTTCAGCGCGGCCATGTCGGCGGCGCGAATGCCGAAGTCGCCCACGGCGCGTGACGGGATGATGTTCGAAGCCACGCCACCCTCGCGGACGATCCCGTGGACGCGTGCCGTCGACGGAAGGTGCTGCCGCCAACCGTCCACCGCGACGAAGAGCGCGATCAGCGCGGTCAGCGCGTTGCGTCCCTTTTCCGGAGAGACCGCGGCGTGCGCGGCGAGGCCCTCGTAGATGACGCGCTTCACCATGATCCCGAGGAGCCTCTCGCTCACGCTCCAGTCACCTCCGGCGCCCGGATGCGAGAAGAGCGCGGCCACCGTGTCTTTGAACACGCCCTTGTCGAGCAGGTCGATCTTTCCCCCACCCCGCTCCTCGGCCGGCGTGCCGACGAGCTCGATACCGACCTGGAGATCCTTCGCCTTCGCGGCGGCGCTCAGGAACGCCCCGACGATCGTCATCGAGATCAGGTTGTGACCGCAGCCGTGCCCGACGTCCGGCAGGGCGTCGTACTCGGCGAGCAGGGCGACGGCCGGGCCGGGCGGGCCGACGCGCGCGCGGAACGCCGTCGCGAGTCCGCCGAGATTCCGCTCGACTGTGTGGCCGTGTTTCTCGAGGAGCGCGCTGATCCGTCCGACCGCGCGATGCTCCTCGTACGCGAGCTCGGGGTCCGCGTTGATCTCGCGCGAAAGCTTGATCAGGTCATCGCGGAACGGGTCCTTCATTTGCCGATCCGGTCACGGAGGCTCTTGTCGGTAGCGACGCGCACGGCCGCCGCGCCGAGCGCCTCGGCCGTGATCATCGCGTTGCGGTGCGCGAGATCGCTGATGCTCGCGTCGCGCATCTGGTCGGAGTGCCCCGGTACGGGCTTCTCGCTCACCGGGAAGCGCACCCAGTCCGTCGGCACCTTCGTCGACACGTTGCCGAGATCCGTCGATGCCGTGACCAGGACGCCGCGCGCCGGGGTCACGCCGTGGCGCTCGAGCTCAGCCGCGACCACGTCGCCGAGCGCGCGATTGGCTTTCACCGGCTCGTAGTACGGGAGGTATTCGGCGATCTCGACCTCCGTGCCGGTGAGGAGCGCGGCGCCCTTGGCGATGTCGGTGAAGCGCTCGACCATACGATCGAGCGTCTGACGTTCCTTCGCGCGCAATTCGAAGATCGCCTCGGCCCTCGCCGGAACGACGTTCACCGCCTTTCCCCCGTCGCTGATGACGCCGTGCACACGCGAGTCGGCCTCGAGCTGCTGGCGCCAGCCGTCGATGCCGACGAAGAACCGGACGACCGCATTCAGCGCGTTGCGACCCTTTTCCGGTGCAGACCCCGCGTGCGACGCGACGCCGGTAAAGGTCACGCGCTTCCCGATGACCCCGAGGCCGGTACCGCTCACGCCCCATCCGCCCTGGCCGGCGGGGTGCGACGAGAGCGCGGCCACGATCCGGTCGAAGACGCCCTTGCGTAACAGGTCGATCTTGCCGCCGCCGTTCTCTTCGGCCGGCGTGCCGATGAGCTCGACGGCCACCTCCAGACGCGCGGCGCTCGCCGCGGCGACGAGATAGGCACCCACGTTGCTGATCGCTATCAGGTTGTGACCGCACCCATGACCGACGTCCGGGAGCGCGTCGTACTCGGCGAGGAGGGCGATCGCGGGACCATCCTTCGGGCCGACACGCGTGCGGAATGCGGTCTCGAGCCCGCCGATGCCCCGCTCGACCCGGTGGCCGTGACGCTCGAGGAACGCGGTAATCGCCCCCTGCGCGTGACGCTCCTGATAGGCGAGCTCGGGGTGCCCGTGGATGTCGCGCGAGAGCAGCGTGAGGTCGGAGGTTTGGGCCGTGGTCAGGACGGACATGTCGCTGTATACTGGCTCACACAACCATTCCCCTTCTCACCAGCCGGATGCGCGCGCACCTAAATGCGCCCACCGGACCCACGAAACCAAGGACCTGGGCGACAAGGCCGCAGGCAAGCTAAGGAGCGAACACACCACTTGGACAATCCAGAACCCACCGCAGAGCAGACCCCTACAAGCAAAGAAAACCCCACCGCGAGCGCGGCGAACGGTCCGGTCACGAACGGCCCCGCGACGAACGGTGGCACCGCCACCGCGACAGCCACCCGGCGCGAGGCTCCCCCCGCGGCGCCGGGCCGCAAGTACTACACGATCACCGAGCTCAACGAGAAAAAGCAGAAAGAGCTCGCGGAGATCGCGAAGGAATTCAACGTCGAAGGCGCCGCCGGCCTCGGGCAGCAGGACCTGATAACGCGCATCCTGCAGGCGCAGACCGAGGCGCAGGGCAACATCTTCGCCCAGGGCATCCTTGAGATCGTCGAGGACGGCTTCGGTTTCCTCCGGCGCCGCTCACTCCTTCCTTCACCGGAGGACGTGTACGTCGGCTCGAGCCAGGTCCGCCGCCTCGGTCTTCGGACCGGCGACTTCGTGACCGGCCAGACGCGGCCCCCGAAAGACAGCGAGAAGTACTTCAGCCTTCTGCGCGTCGAAGCCGTGAACGGCATAGACCCGGAGCAGGCCAAGCGCCGGCCGGTGTTCGAGAACCTCGTGCCGGTCTTCCCGGACGAGATGTTCGACCTCGAGGTCGACAGCGCAAACCTCAGCCAGCGCCTCATCAACCTGGTGAACCCGCTCGGCTATGGCCAGCGCGCACTCATCGTGTCGCCGCCCAAGGCCGGCAAGACGCAGCTGCTCAAGGACATCGCGAACGGCATCTCCGGGAACCATACCGACGTCCACATCATGGTCGTGCTCGTTGGCGAGCGGCCCGAGGAAGTCACTGACATCCGCCGCTCCATCAAGGGCGAGGTGTTCTCGTCCACATTCGACGAGCCCACCGAGAACCACACGCGCGTTGCGGAGCTCGCGCTCGAGCGCGCGAAGCGCCTCGTCGAGACGGGCCGGGACGTGGTCATCCTTCTTGACTCGATCACTCGCCTCGCACGCGCGTACAACCTCGCGGTTCCGCCATCCGGCCGCACGCTGTCGGGTGGTATGGACCCGGTCGCGCTCTATCCGCCGAAGCGTTTCTTCGGTGCCGCGCGAAACATCGAAGGCGGCGGCTCGCTCTCGATCTTCGCGACGTGCCTCGTCGA
>JALYLL010000345.1 GCA_030774255.1 Chloroflexota bacterium
GTCGTCCTGAAGAATCCCGCCCCGAGGCCGCTCCAGCTTTTTCACATCGCCGAAAACTCTGAGGGGCAACTCATCGTCGACACGAACCCGCTCCGCGTTATCGATCGTACGAAAGACGACTGGGATCCCGCGGTGATCGAGATCGCCGACACGTAGTCGGAGCGTTAGCCCGCCGGCATCGGGATCGGCGCGCTCCGCCGCTCGATCTCGCGCCGAACGATCGGAGCGACCTTCGTCCCGAATAGCTCGATCGCACGGAGCACCTTCTCGTGAGGGAGCGTGCCGACGCTCAGCTGAATCAGGAAGCGGTCGAGACCGAAAAGCTCGTGCTCGTAGACGATCTTCGCCGCGACCTCTTCGGGAGTTCCGACGAGGTTCGCGCCCAGCGGGCCGCGCTCGGCCTCGAATTGTTCGCGGCTGGGCGGCGGCCAGCCGCGTTCGCGTCCGATCTTCGCCATGACATAGGAGTACGCGACATATGCATCGTCGGCCGCCTGCTTCGAATCCTCCTCGATGAACCCGTGCGAGTTGATGCTGACGCGCAGCTTCGCCGGGTCGTGGCCGGCGCGTCGGCCCGCTTGTCGGTAGAGATCGACGAGTGGCACGAAGCGGCGCGGCTCACCCCCGATGATGGCGAGCGCGAGCGGCAGGCCGAGCCTCCCCGCGCGGACCACCGACTCGGGATGGCCACCCACGGCGATCCAAACCGGCAGGGGATCCTGGACCGGTCGCGGGAAGACCGGGAGGTCCGCGATCGGCGCGCGATGGGTTCCTCGCCACGTGACGCGCTCGTTGTCGCGGATCTTCAGAAGGAGGTCGAGCTTCTCCTCGAAGAGGTCATCGTAGTTGGCGAGGTCGTACCCGAACAAGGGGAATGACTCGGTGAACGAACCGCGGCCCGCCATGATCTCGGCGCGGCCGTCGGAGACAAGGTCGAGGGTCGCGAAATTCTGAAACACACGGACCGGATCGTCGGAGCTGATGACGCTGACCGCGCTCGTGAGGCGTATTCGCTTCGTGCGCGTTGCCGCCGCGGCGAGCACCACGGCAGGCGCCGATACGACGAACTCGCGGCGGTGATGCTCGCCTAGACCGTAGACGTCGAGGCCGACCTTGTCCGCGAGCTCGATCTCGTCGAGGAGCCGCTGCACGCGTTCGTGCGCGCTGATCGTGCGACCGGTCTCGGGATCGGGCGTGGCCTCGCCAAAGCTGTAGATCCCGAGTTCCATGTCCTATCTAAACGCGCTCGGCAACCTCGAACATTCCGCGCTGCGGTATGAGCTCCTTCTCGTTCGACGCGAAGCTCACGACGGTCCCCGAGTCGAAGTCCAGCACGCTGGTCAGCGTGAAACCGGACTCCGATAGATAGGAGATGGCACACACGTCGGCGTTGACCGCCGCCACTTCGTACTTCGCTTTCGCCGCAGTCGCCGGTTTCACGGTCTTCTGCTTGCCGTTGCTCGGTGGCTTCGTGCCTCGGTCCACGGAGCCGGTCTCGCGCCACGTCACCGTGCCGTCATTTCCGAAGGTGTGCTCGAAGCTCTTCCCAGCCATCGGTCCGTCGTCGTAGGTCCATCGAATGGTCTTGCCGCGTACCGGATCAGAACCCATTAGGGCCTCCTTCGATCGCGCGTTTGCTGCGAATAGGCGCAGCAAGCGAGGGACCACGTTCGTCTTTCGCGCGAATCGCGGGATCAATCGCGTTTCCGTCGCCGTCGTTTCAAACGGTCTGTTCGGTCAACGCACATACGTGATATCCGAATCCCCGCTCGTGAAAGCGCGCCAGTCCGGCGGTTCCCGACGCTCGACCGTATACAGACCGACCGAGCGGTTGGCCTGTGGAGCGTCTGGTACCCAAACGACGGTTAACCGAGCGGACAACACGAGCATCGGCAACGGAAGGGATGGGGGCCGGACTACCACGAACACGGGGTAGCCCTACCCCGCGCCGGTCGCTACTTGGGCCGAACCATTCCGACCACTGTTGACTCCATGAAGAAGAAAGCTCTCGTCCTCCATGTCTCGCTCGCCGTGGCGCTCTGCGCCATGGTCTTCGCGACGCCTGCAGCTGCCGACGGCGGCCCCACGGCGCCTCCGACGACGCGCCCGGTTCTGGCTCCTTCGCTACCTCGCACGTTCGGGGCGCTTGACGCGTTCATCGAATACGCCAGGTCGATCGTCACGACCCAGAAAGCGGGCGATCTGGTCACGCCAACGGCCGCTTCGACGTCAGCGCCCGCCGTCACGACAGTGGAACCGGCGCGCGCAGCGCCACAGGCTCGCTCGTACCCGCGAACCTTCTCGACGTACGACGCGCTGACCGATTACGCGACCTCGATCGCCATGACACAACAGGCTTCGAACGATCGCCTCGCCGCGCTGACGGCACGCGAGGATGCGACCAGAGCTGCTTTTGCCACCGTCTTCGACCCGCGTGTCCGCGGGGGGCTCATGCAGTCTCGGACGGGCCTCATGGACGACGTGACGATTCAAGCGCTCCAGACCCAGCTTGCGAACGACGTCGTGACCGCCCGCCAGCTGGTGGCGGATGGAGCGGTCGTGACGACGCCGACGTCCTGGCACCTTCCCCTCCTCGGAGAGGACACGCAGGACTTCGGGCCGACGCCTTATTACTTCGAGCCGGCGCTCACCTACGACGGCGTCTACTACCAGCACTTTCACACCGGCACAGACATCGCCGCCGCGTGGGGGATGCCTGTCCTGGCGCCAGCCAATGGCGTCGTCGTCTTCGCCGGCACGATGGGCGATGGCGCCGAGGTCGTGGTCATCGCGCACGACGCGGGACTCGTCTCGCTCTACGCGCATCTCGACAATTACGTGTTCCCCGTCCCGGTGAAGGCCGGGGACACGGTCCAGGCCGGCGACCGTATCGGCAACGTCGGGCTCACCGGCATCACGACCGGCGCGCACCTGCACTGGAGCGTGTGGCGAAATGGCGACCTCGTCGATCCGCTTTCTATGATCAGAGGCTAGTGAAGAGCCGACACCTTATATCCGGGAAAGAAGCGAAGGTCGACGGCAAACCTGCGTACTCGTCCGCCGTCGTCGCGGGCAACACCATCTATCTCGCGGGTGCGGTGTCCGGCCGCGATGCGGCCGGCAACGTGATCGGTCGTGGCGACATCGAAGCCCAGACCGTGGCCGTATACGAGAGCCTGAAGGAAACGCTGGCGTCGGCGGGCGCGACGTTCGCCGACCTGGTGAAGATCACGGTCTTCGCCACCAAGCTCGAGTACCGCCCGAAGATCGGCGAGGTCCGCGCCCGCTACATCTCACAGCCGCCGCCGGCGAGCACGTTCGTCGTCGTGGCGAGTCTCGCGGATCCTGACTTCCTCGTGGAGATCGAGTGCATCGCCGTCACCGACCGCGCCTGAGGACTCAGCGACCGTACCCGACCGGCAGGAGGATGTCGCCGCGTGTCGTCAGGTAATAGACCTGCCACTGGTAATACCCGCGGTACGCGTCGGGATCGGCGCGCATCACTTCGGCGTACGCCGTGACGGCGCGAACGTAGCGCTGGGACTGGTTGTAGCGGAATAGGGCATTGGCCATATTGGCCGGCGCCCCGTTCGCACGAAGGTAGCGGGCGGCCGCGCGGATCGAATCGAGATCCGAGTTGATGTCACCTTCGCCGTATCGGGCCCAGGTCGCGGGGATGAATTGCATCGGACCCTGCGCTCCGGCCACCGAGGTCCCGCGGATACGACCCATGCGGGTCTCAACAAGGTGGATGGCCGCGAGGTACGACCACGGAACTCCGAACTCCGCCTCGGCTTCGCGATAGTACCGAGCGAGATCGACGCGCGGCGCCGGTTCGACGATGCGCCAGGTCGTGGGAAGATCGGGACCGGGCACGACCGTCGCGCGGAGATCCGCTGTCGCGTCCGCGTTCGCGGTCGCGGCCGCCTTCAGATCCGCGGGCATCGCCGCGAGGACCGCGTCTCGAAGCGCGGGCGTCGCGGCGAGCTTTCGATACGTGAGCTGCTGCAAATGCCCGAACCACGCGAGTTCGGCACCGGTGACGCTCGGATCCCGGATGGCGCGCTCGGCGGACATCATCTGCAAAGCGAGGGCATCCGGTTCCGAGGCCGCGACCGGCGGGTCGGGACGCGGCGTCGCCGTCGGGAGCGGCGATGGTGTCGCGGTCGCGACGATCGCCGAGGCGGACGCAGCGACCGAGACGGTCGGCACCGGCGAGACCGGTGGGGTCGGCGTGCCGCTGGAAACCGTGCATGCGCCGAGCAGCAGCGCGATCACGCTCGAGACGGCAGGTCGTCTCACGAATCTGCTCCGGCGCACGCGGCGGCGCGCCCGAGGAGCAGTTCCCGCTCGCGCGCGTTCTGCGTGAGCGCGGCCGCGCGCTCGAACTCCGCACGCGCCTCGACGGACCGGCCGAGTTTTTCGAGCAAGTCGCCGCGAGCGCTGGGCAAGAAGTGGTACGTCTTGAGCGAAGGCTCCGACACGAGCGCGTCGACGAGGGCAAGCCCGGCTGCGGGACCGAACGCCATGCCGACCGCCACCGCGCGATTGAGCTCCACCACGGGCGACGGCATCAGCTGCGCGAGCGCGTCGTAGAGCGCGGCGATGCGCGCCCAGTCGGTGTCGGCCCCGGTCCGCGCCCGCGCGTGGCAGGCGGCGATCGCAGCCTGCAGCGCATACGGACCGAGAGCGCCGCCGAGCTGCTCGGCGCGCTCGAGCGCGGCGAGGCCGCGACTGATGTGCAGCGGGTCCCAGCGGCCACGGTCCTGCTCGAGGAGCAGGACGATCTCGCCCGAGGGTCCAACTCGCGCACGCGATCGCGACGCCTGGATCTCCATCAACGCCACGAGGCCGTGCACCTCCGGCTCCTTGGGCGCGAGCCCGGCCAGGATACGGCCGAGACGGAGCGCATCCTCGCAGAGCCCCGCGCGGATGAGGTCGTCACCGGTAGTCGCCGCATATCCCTCGTTGAAGACGAGGTAGATGACCTGCAACACGGACGACAACCGGGCGTCGAGCTCCGACCCCGAGGGCACCTCGAACGGAACGCGCGCCTCTGTGAGCGTCCGCTTCGCGCGAACGATGCGCTGGGCGATCGTCGCCACCGGCACCAGATAAGCCCGCGCGATCTCTTCCGTCGTGAGGCTTGCGAGCAAGCGCAGCGTGAGCGCAACGCGCGCCTCGGGCGCGAGGATCGGATGGCAGGAGATGAACATGAGACGCAGCAGGTCGTCGCCGACGTCGTCGCCCGTAGTGCCCAGATCCGCCATCGCCATCTCCTGCTGGAGCTCGAGCTCCCGTCCGAGCTGCTCCTGCTTGCGCTCGAGCCGCTCGTTGCGGCGCAAGCGATCGATGTCGCGATGCTTGGCTGTTGCCATGAGCCAGGCGCCCGGGTTATCCGGGACGCCTGACTCAGGCCACTGTTCGAGTGCTGCGACCAGGGCGTCTTGCGCGAGATCCTCCGCGAGGCCGACATCGCGCACGAGCCGGGTGAGACCTGCGATAAGCCGTGGGGCTTCGATCCGCCAGACCGCGTCGATCGCCCGATGTGTATCGGCAGCCGTCACGCCGCCGATTGTTACCCGCCGAAGACCTCTTGGATCACGCTCTCGCCGTCACCGACGATCTTCCGGAACCGCTTCGCCCATTCGATCGCCTCGTCCCGCGACTTCACCTCTATGAGAGCGAAGCCGCCGGTCAGCTCCTTCGTCTCGGTGAACGGGCCGTCGGTCACGGCCAATTTGCCGCTCGAGTTGCGGACGCGCGTGCTCGCTGGAGACAGCCCACCGGTCGCCAGCAGGATGCCGGCTCGCTTGGTCTCCTCGGTGAACTTTCCGACCTCGTCCAGCATTTGCGGGCTCGGTGGAGCGCTCGGCTGCGCGTTCGCGGCGGTTTCGTAAAGCAGGAATCGCATTTTCGGGTCTCCTTCGATTCTTTCTTGAGCCGAGGTTCCGGTCCTTCACTCGGCCGAATCCTCGCTCTACCTACACGTCGAACGAGGGATACCTCGAATCGACAACTACGACTCGGAAGGTTTTGGTCTGCAAAAGGTAGCCCCGCGAACGGTCGCGGCTCAAGCGACGGCGAGGCCTACCGGTGGGACGCCGGCGGCGATCGTCCGATCGCGGCCCGCGTGTTTTGCCTCGTACAGCGCGGTATCGGCCGCGCGCAGAAGTGCCTCGCGGGTTTCGCCATTCCCAGGAAACGCCGCAATGCCGGCGGAGAATGTGAGCGGCGGCAACCGGCGACCTCGGTGGAAGAGCTCCAGGGCTTTGAGCTTTTGCCGCATCGTCTCACTCTTGCGAAGCGCCACCTCGAGCGATGCACCGGGCAGGAGCAAGAGGAATTCCTCTCCCCCGATCCGGCTGACCACATCGCTGGTGCGGACGCTCTCGACGAGGATGGTCGCGGCCTCGCGAAGGGCGGTGTCCCCGGCATCATGTCCGAACTCATCGTTGAAGCGTTTGAAATGATCCAGGTCGAGCATCAGCACGCTGAGACCTGCCACTTCGCGTTTCGCGCGCGCGATCTCGCGCTCGGGAGTCTCCTCGGCGTACCTCCGGTTGTACAGACCGGTGAGCGAATCCCGCAGCGACTGATCGGCCAGCTTCTCCCGTAGTCGGATACTCGCGAGTGCGAGAGCGCACGACTCCGCGGCCGCAACGGCCAGACGCTGGGCGATAGATGTGAAGACTCGATCGCCCACCTCGGTCGCGGCGACCAAGTGCAAGACGCCGAGCGCTTCGCCTTGCGCGAGCATCGGAACGCACATCGCACTCTTTTGTTCGCCGTCGCCGGTGTGCCGGCACGCGGGCTCCGCGCCGGACGCGCTCACATGGTGGGCACGCCCACGGCGGAGCGCCCAGCAATCCCCTGGCGGAAAGGTCTTCGCCACCGGGAGGTCGCCCCAGCTCGTGACCAGCTCGACGACGTTGCGCGACGCGCCGTACAGGTAGACCGCTCCTGAAAGCTGGCCGTACATCTCTCTCGCTGCGCGACCAAGGACCACGTAGGCCTCACTACTCGTGTCGCACGAGAGCAGCAGGTTGCTGAGATCGGTGAGCCGTAAGAGACCATTGTTCAGCGTTTCCGTCTCGGCGGTCCGGCCCTCGAGCGCGGTGCGGGAGACCTCCAGCTCCTCGGCAAGCATCTGGAGCCCGAGGACGATCGCCTGGAGCTCAGCGTCGTTCTCGATCTCGGGGAACTCAGGTCGAAGGTTGCCCTGCGCGAGGCTGGTGATGACTCCGATGACCGGACCAAGCCGGTCGTCGACACGGTTCAATCGGTGTAGCGGCGGAGCCAGGCGACGGCCTTCTCTTCGTCGGTGAAGATCTGCGTCGGCACCTTCGGATGACTGAGACCGATGAAGAAGTTCGCGATGAGCCGCGTCGCCGGCGAGCCGGCAAGCAGCGCGAGCGCCGCGTAGGCGTGCGTGGCATTGCCGTAGAACAATCGAGCCTCGCGCGTGATCGACTTCTGCTGTCGGATGTCTGCAAGCAGCGCGATCCGTTTGCCATTGGTGAGGACCATGAGCTCCCCGACCGTCTTACGTGCCATCTCCTCCGTGATCATGGCGCCGGGCTTGTACCTGATCGTGGCCACGCCATCGCTGCCGAGCGGCTCCCACGCGTATTCACTTTCGAGGGTGCTCGTCATGCGCGGGCCCATGCCTGCGTCCAGTGTCTGAACGAGGCCGCCGGCATCGGCGCGCTGAAGTGGAAACCCTGAGCCACGGGGCACCCCAGCTCGGTCATCGTTTGGAGCGTCGCCTGATTCTTCAAGCCTTCCGCGACGACCCGCAGTTCGAAGGCGCGACCAAGCTCGATGACCGACTCCACGATGGCGCGGTTGCCACGTTCCGTGAGCGCCATGACGAATGACTTGTCGATCTTGATCTCGTCCACGGGAAGCCGGCTCAGATAGCTGAGCGAGGAATACCCCGTCCCGAAGTTGTCGATGGCGATCCCGATCCCCATCTTCCGGAAACGGTGCAGGCTTTCGAGGACGCGCTCCGCCTCCAGCATCATCGTTCCCTCGGCGATCTCGAGCGTCAGTGTCCGCGCGGGAACGCCGGAGGATCCGACAAGTGCCTCGATGCTCTCCACGAACTGCGGATCGTGCAGGTTGCGCATTGCGACGTTGACGGAGACGCGCAAATCAAGGTTCTCGTCGTGCCACGCCTGGACCTGCCGAAGCGCGTCCTTGACCACCCACGGCGTGATCTCATTGATGAGCCCCGTCTGCTCGGCGAGCGGAATGAAGTGCATGGGCGGGACGAGCCCTCGCTCTGGATCGCGCCAACGCAGAAGCGCTTCCGCACCGACAACGGCCCCGCTGATCAGGTCGACCTGCGGCTGGTAGTAGAGGACCAGCTCATTCGCGACCAAAGCGTGACGGAGGTCGGCGGCCAGCGCGACGCGCGTCTGACTGTGGGTGTCGAGCTCAGCTCCGTACGTCCGATAGCGGGTCTGTGACCGTTTGGCAGCGAACATTGCGAGCTCCGCGTGCTCGAGCAGAGCCTCCGCCTCGATTCCGTGGTCGGGAAAGATGACGATCCCCATGCTCAGGTCGAGGTGGACTGCCTGCGAACCCACGAGAAAGGGCTGCTTCAGGAAACCGAGGATGCGCTCGCTGGCAGCGACCGCCTCTCGGCGACCCGTTCCCGGTGGAAACACGATGCCGAACTGGTCCCCCGAAAATCGGGTGACGGAATCGGTGAAGGCGCTCACCTGCCCCAGTCGACGGCCGAGCTCACGCAGGACCGCATTGCCCGCGTCATGACCGAAGGCATCGTTGACCGCTCGGAAATCATCGAGGTCCGCGTAGACGAGCGCGAAGCCCTTTTGGGCTCTTGTGCTTTCCGCGATGAGCGTCGTGAGCCGCTCTGTCAGGAGCAACCGATTGGGAAGTCCGGTCAGCGGGTCGTAATGCGCGGCATGCTGCGCCGCCGCCAGAAGGTCACCGGTTCCGACCGCGAGGGCGACCGCGCCGAGGCGCGCTCCTCCGCGCTCGCGTTGCCGAAGGCGCTCACGCTCCGCCGCATCCTCCAGGGCTTTTCGCACTGCTGCGCCGAGGCGGTTCAGGCTCGTCTTGATGACGTAGTCGTGCGCGCGAGCTCGAAGGGCCGCGTCGGCGGCTCCGGTGTAGCCAGACACGATGATGAACGGCAGATTCAGTCCTCGGCTCTTGATGAGCTCGAGTGCCTGCTCGGGATTGAAGCCGGGCATGGTGTGATCGGAAAGGACCAGGTTCCAGGTCTGCCGATCAAGAGCACGCTCGAGCTCGGCAAGGGATTGCACGCGCGCGATCGCGAGGGCAAAGCCTTCGGCCTCGAGCAGGCGGCGAATGCGCTCGCTGAACCGCGGCTCGTCTTCGACGCTCAGAACGTCGAGCCTTTGCTTCGGCGCCGACCGATTCGGCATACCCAGCGGTTGTTGCGAGAGACTCATCGATCGCTTGCGGTACGAGCGAACGCCGAGTGGCTGATCACCTTCGCGATCGCACGCGCGACTGGCTCCTCGGGACCAACTTCGCCGGCGATGGCTTCCCGAAGAAGCGCGAGGAGCGTCCAGGCCACCGAGCTTGCGTCGAACAGGAAACCGCCAACGCTCGGCGTTTGCCGGCTGCGTTTCACCGCCGCGATGAGCTGTTGGCGCGCGACCTCGCGCAAATACCGGTCCGCCTCGCGGACGGTCGGCTCGATCTCAGCGGCCTCGCGCATCGCGCGATAGAGCGGAGCGTTCGGTCCATGCAGCAAATCGGTGAGGGCGGTCTCCATCGTGCTCGGGCGACGCAGATCGATCTCCGCGAGCCGGGCGAGATACCGATCCTGCTCGCGCTCGAGGACTCCGACGGTGATGCCGGGTTTGTCCTGGAAGTGGTAATAGAAAGCCCCGACGCTCACGCCGGCGAGCTGACAGATCTGTTGGACTGTCGTAACCGCATACCCTCGTTCGGCGAACGAACGTGCTGCCGCGTCGACGAGCCTCGCGCGGGTTTGCTCAGGTTGGCGACGCCGATCGCTCACCAGAGCACGATCCCGAATCCGAATTCTGTTTCGAGAGTCCGCCGTCGTAGGTGCATTCCATCCTCCTTGGCCGCTGGAGAGGTATCCGCTGCGAGGGCTCCCCAGCGGCTTAGGGGTTGGGAGACGGATGAATTGACCTCATTACGGTTCTTCACCTGAAACCCGGAAGCGACGTTCCCACTCACCTGTGGTGATTGACTGGCTGCAAAAGTTAATTGGAGGTCGAAGGGAGGCAAGTACACCTTCAGACGCGCAAGTTGACACGCGCGATGGTGGGAGTGGTGGAACGGATCGCGCGACGGCCCGAAAGGCGGGAGAGCGCCGCAGGGCGGAGTTGGCATGTGAATAACGGCGCCCACGCGCTGACCCAGCGCCAACGCGAAGTACTCGGAGGAGTACGACGCGGGCTGGCCAACAAGGAGATCGCCTTCGAGCTCGGTGTCGGCACCGACGATGTGAAGCGCATCGTGTCGCGACTGCTCGCGTTGTTCGACGCTTCCAATCGAACTGCTCTCGCGCAGGCCGCGCTCCCAGGGAGTCCTGACTCGTGCGGCTTCGACCTGGACTTCCTGAGTCTCTTCGAGGAAGCGCCGCTCGCGATCCTGGCGACCATCGGTCCCAACCACGTTCCGTGTTTCGCGAATCGGGCGGCGCTCGCCACGATTCCGGCGCGACCGGAAGTGCCGCTGGTTGGCACGTCGCTCCGCGCGGCCCTCTCTGGGATCGAATGCCACGAGTTCTTGCAGCTCGTCGAGGAGAGCTTCCGTACAGGCGATGTGAGCATCGCCAAGCAGGTCCGGTTGCGGCATCGCCAGGGAGACCAGATTCAAGTGACGTATCTCGATGTACGTGTCGAGCCGGTCCAGCGAGAGGCAGATGTCTGCGGCCTGCTCGTATTCGCGAAGCACGCCGGAGTCCCCGAGGCGCGTCAGGTCCGCAACTAGCCGCGTTTCAACGGGCTTGTGGGTGAGGCGAACCTAGCGTTCGACCGGAAGTCCTGCCGCGGCCCATGCGACGAAGCCGCCGATGACATCGGTCGTGTTCGCGAAGCCAAGGTCGTGTAGCCGCACGGCGGCGAGGCTCGAGGAATACCCCTCGTGACAGATGAGGATGAGGTTCTCCTCGCGTCCGGCGAGCGCCGAGCTCTGGTGCCCTGATGTTGGATCGACTCGCCACTCGAGAACGCTGAGCGGGATGTGGACGGAGCCGGGTATGCGCCCGTCCCGCCAACGAGCGTCGCCATCACGCGTGTCGACGAGGGTGGCCCCCTGATCCATCGCGGCGGCCGCATCGGCGGGCGTCAATCGGCGCAGCCGCCTCCGCGCCTCCGCGAGGACATCATCGATTCCTCGGCGCTGTATCCCGCAATCGTGCCACGCTTTGGAGCGCAGAATCGTCCAGCGATCGGAGGATGCGATGGATTTCTTCACCGAAGTGCGGCAGCGAATCGGGTACGGCGGGCCGGAGTCGTCCGATCCACTCGCCTACGCCGTTTATCAGCCTGCTCGCGAAGTGCTTGGCAAGCGAATGGAAGATCACCTCCGCATCGCGGTCTGTCTGTGGCACTCGTTCAACTGGCCCGGCTCCGACGTCTTCGGAGTCGGCACATTCGATCGCCCCTGGCTCGCACCCGGGGCGGACCCGAAGACTGCCTCGCAAGCCAAGATCGATGCGGCGTTCGAGTTCATCGAAAAGCTCGGCGTTCCCTTCTTCACCTTTCACGATCGGGATGTAGCGCCGGAAGGCGGCACGTACGCCGAGACGCGCGCGAACCTCGATGCCAGCGCCGACCGGATCGAGGAGCACATGTCACGCACCGGAGCGCGGTTGCTCTGGGGTACGGCGAACCTCTTCGGACACCCGCGTTATGCAGGCGGCGCCGCGACGAATCCCGACCCGGATGTGTTCGCGTACGCCGCCGCGCAGGTCAAGACGATGCTCGAGGTCACCAATCGCCTCGGCGGCGCGAACTACGTGTTGTGGGGCGGGCGCGAGGGCTACGAGACACTGCTCAATACCGATCTCGCTCGAGAAGAGGCTCAGTTCGCGCGCTTCCTCGCGCTGGTCGCGGACCACAAGGAGCGCATCGGCTTCAAGGGCACATTGCTCATCGAGCCGAAGCCACAGGAGCCGACCAAGCACCAGTACGACTACGACGCGGCGACCGTCGTCGGGTTTCTGCGGCGCCACGACCTCGCCGACGAGTACCGCCTGAACCTCGAGGCCAACCACGCGACGCTCGCGGGCCACAGCTTCCATCACGAGGTGGCGACCGCGATCGCACTCGGTGGTTTTGGCAGCATCGACGTTAACCGCGGCGACTACCAGAACGGATGGGACACGGACCAGTTTCCCAACTCGGTCGACGAGCTGTCGCTGGCCCTCCACGAGATCCTTGCTGCCGGAGGACTCACGACCGGCGGCTTCAACTTCGACGCGAAGCTTCGGCGGCAGAGCGTGAGCCGGACGGACCTCTTCCACGCGCACATCGCCGGCATCGACACGCTTGCACGAGCGCTCCTCGTCGCCGCCGACATGATCGAACACGGAACGCTCGGCGCGCCTCGACGGGAGCGTTATGCCGATTGGTCGAACGAGTTGGGCAAAGCGATCCTCTCCGGTTCGGTGACACTCGCCGATCTCGAGCGGCGCGTCGCGGCGGGTGAGATAGATCCGCGGCCGAGATCGGGGCAGCAGGAGCTTCTCGAAGGAATGGTCAACCGCCGAATCTGGGCGGCCGACGGGTCGCGGAAGCCTTAGCCGTGTAGCTCTGCCAGCTCCTGGCTCGTGAGCTTCGTCGGCGGCTTGCCGAGGATGATCATCCCGAGGACTTCATCGGCGGTCACGTCGTTCTTGTTCACGGTCCCCACGAGCTTGCCGTGATACATGACGCTTATCCGCTCGGACAGGTCGAACACATCGTGGATGTCGTGGCTGACGAGGAAGATCCCGATGCCCTCGCTCTTGAGCTGTCGAATGAGGCTGTGCACCTGCGCGGTTTCGGCGGGGCCAAGAGCGGCGGTCGGCTCGTCCATGATCAGCGCGCGCGCATTGAAGTGGATCGCCCGAGCGATCGCGACCGCCTGGCGCTGCCCGCCGGAGAGTCTCAGTACCGGAGACTTGAAGTTCTTGAAGTTCGGGTTGAGGCGACCGATGACTTTCCGCGTCGCGGACTCCATCGCGGCATCGTTGAGGGTGCCCGCCCCCGTCAGCTCTCGACCGAGGAAAACATTCGCGGGCGCATCGAGGTTGTCGGCAAGCGCCAGGGTCTGATAGATCGTCTCGATCCCGAGCGCCTTGGCGTCGCGCGGGTTCCCAATAGTGACTGGCTGACCGTTCACGAAGATCTGCCCCGCGTCGGGCGGGCGCGCTCCCGAGAGAGTGCGCATGAACGTGGTCTTGCCAGCGCCGTTGCCGCCGACCACACCGACCACTTCCCCTGGGTATAGATCCATCGTTACGCCGGCGACGGCGCGCACGCCCCCAAAGGAGACCTGGATGTTCCGCATCTCGACGATCGGAACACGCTGCGTGGGTGCGCTCGGCGACGCGGTCGGGGTGATCATCAGCTGACCCTCCGGCGGAAGAGCGTGTCGAGGCCGACCGCGGCAACGAGCACGATCCCAACCACGATGTCCTGGGTCGGCGAGTCGACGAGCAGCAGCACCATCCCCGAGCGGAGCGACTGCATGACGACCGCCCCGAGGATCGCGCCGGGGACCGTTCCGATGCCGCCAGAGAACGAGGTTCCACCGATGACGGCGGCGGAGATCACGTCAAGCTCGTTCTGAACACCGAGGCTCGTCACAGCGGCGTCGAGACGAGCGGTCTGGACCGCCGCACTGACCGCGGCGAGGCTTCCCATGAGCGCGAACGCGAGCATGATCGTCCGGCGCACGTTGATGCCGGCAAGCGCTGCCGCGTCGGGATTGCCGCCGATGGCGTACACGTAGCGACCGAAGCGGCGGCGCGTCGCGAGAAAGGTCACGACGAGCGTGACGATCAGCATGATCACAACTGGGAACGCGACACCGGTCGGAATCCCACCCGGCGGCACGGGGATCCCGCGCTCCTGCGCGACCTGCTCCGCCACATTGACTGGGAGCGGATAGCTGTTGGCGACCCATACGGTCCCGAGCACGACGCCGCAGGCGATCGCGCCGACGAGCACCTCCGCCCACATCGGCCGCACCGGAAAGCCGTAGCGCCGTTTGCGTCGCCGCGACGCGATCATCAGAAAGACGATCGCCACACAGATCACGGCGCCCAGGGCCCAGCTCGGCCACTCTCCGAGGGCGCCGACGCGCGTGCCGACAACACCGCCGCCGAGCATTTGAAACGTCGTGTCGAGTGGCGCGATCGTCTGGCCCTGCTGGTATCGAAAGATCAGGCCACGCCAGATCAGAAGGCCGCCAAGCGTGACGATGAACGACGGGACGCCGCCGAACGCGACGATGAAGCCCTGCAGTCCCCCGATCGCCGCTCCGAGCGCGATGCCCACCACGAGCGTGAGGATCCAGGTGTACGGCTGCTCGAGTCCCAGTCCGAAGCTCTGCGGGATCCACACCGCCTGGAACATCGCCATCGTGTATCCAAGAAAGCCGAGCATCGATCCGACAGAGAGATCGATGTTTCGCGACACGATGATCAGGACCATCCCCGTTGCCATGATCCCGATCGATGCGCTTTGGACCGAGAGGTTCCACAAGTTCCGCGGGCTGAGGAACGTTCCGCCCGACACGATGTCGAAGGCGATCCAGATGACTGCCAGCGCGGCGATCATCCCAAGCATCCGCGTGTCGACTTCGAGCGGACGAAGCACGCCGGCAACGGGTCCGAACGCGGAACGGAGCGCACCAGCGAATGAGCGGATCGGCGGGGCTGGTTGTCCCGCCGTGGTCGCCTCGCCGGGAACGGAAACTCCCATCAGCTTGCCGCCTCGACCTCCGTCACTGCCCCATATAAAGATGCGCCCCGCCCCCGCGCTTAGCGAGGGCGGGGCGCTTTCGTCACGTGTGTAGCGAGTGAATCAACCGCAGGCGGTGACCTTACCGGCCGGCACGCCCTGACACAGATCGGCCTTGGTGACCCAGCCGGCGGTGAGGACGTCGTTCAGATTTGCGGTCGTGATCGGGTTCGGCGTCAGAAGGATCGAGCTCAGGCTGTTATTGCCTGGTGTCGTGAACTTGGCCGTGCCCGTGACCTTGCTCGGGTCGGAGTTCTTGCAGAGCTGCATCGCGGCTTCGCCCGCGGTCTTGCCGAGCAGACGTGCGTCCTTCCATACGTCGACGGTCTGCGTACCGAGAGCCACACGGTTCAGGGCGGCCTTGTCGCCGTCCTGGCCCGACACCGGCACCTTGCCGGCGAGACCTTGCGCGGTAAGGGCGGCGATCACGCCGCCGGCCATGCCGTCATTCTCAGAGAGGACGGCGTCGACCTTGTTCTGGTTCTGCGTGAGGATCTGCTCCATGTTCGTCTGCGCCTTCGCCGGGTCCCAGTTGTCTGTATAGACCTCGCCGACGATCTTGATGGTGTTCGCCTTCACGGCAGCGCCGATGACCTGCTCCATGCCCGCACGGAGGAAGTCGGCATTCGCGTCGGCCTTGTTGCCCTTGATGATCGCGTAGTTGCCCGCGGGCTTGGCCTTGAAGACGGCCTCCGCCTCGAGCTTGCCGACGAGGACGTTGTCGAAGGTGATGTAGAGAGCCTTCGGGTCCTCGATGAGCCGGTCGTATGCGATGACCGGGACGCCGTTCTGGATCGACTTCGCGACCGCCGGCTTAATGGCGGTGCCGTCCTGAGCAAGGATGATCAGGACCTTGGCGCCCTGCGAGATCAGGTTGTCGACGTTGCTGGCCTGGGGCTCCGCGGATGACTTGGCGTCATTCGAGACGTACTTCCCGCCGCCAGCGGAGATCGCGGCCTTGATGGCCGGTTCGTCCCACTTGGCCCATCGCTCTTCCTGATAGTTGTTCCACGAGACTCCGACGGTGCACGCCGCGGCGGCCGTGGTCGGAGATGCTCCGCCACCCCCGGTTGTTCCGCCACAAGCCGAGACGATCACTGTGAGCCCTACCGCGAGCGCTGCTAAGCGTCTATTCACGATTTCCTTCCCCCTGGAGCGCCCTCTGTCGAGCGCATTGCGGATGTCACGCTAGCACCACGGCCCCTCACATTCGAGTGGTCAGACCGCGACGTGCGCGGGCGTTCGCGCCACCATCTCGGTATGGGAGCCCGCGCCGTCGCCATCGCAGCCGTCGCGGTCGTCTGTGCCGCCGTCGTCCCCGATCTCCCGAGCCGGACCCTAGCCCTCGCACTCGGGCCGCCCCGTTTCGCTGAGGAGACGTCGAGCGCCGGCATCGATCACACGTACGACGGCGGCTTCGAATACGCGGTCGGCGGAGGAGTCGCCGCGTTCGACTGCAACGGCGACGGGAGGCCCGATCTGTACCTGGCCGGTGCGAGCGCGCCCGCGGCGCTCTACCGGAACGACAGCCCGGTCGGCGGTGCGCTGCGCTTTATGCGCCTTCCCGATCCGGCGACCGATCTCACCGGCGTCAACGGCGCCTACCCGATCGACATCGACGGCGACGGGGCCACGGATCTCGTCGTCCTCCGAAACGGTGAGAACGTCCTTCTCCGTGGCCTCGGCGGCTGCCGGTTCGAGCGCGCGAACGAACGCTGGGGTTTCGACGGTGGGTCGTCGGCTACGACGGCGTTCAGCGCGACGTGGGAAGCGGGCGCGACCCTTCCGACGCTTGCGTTCGGGAACTACCTCGATCCGGCGAGCAACGATCCGCACCACCTCTGCTTCGACAACGCGCTCCTACGGCCGGCGACCAGCGCGATGTTCGGTCGACCCATACCGCTCACACCGAGCTGGTGTGCGCTCTCGATGCTCTTCAGCGACTGGAACCGCTCCGGCCACATGGATCTACGCGTCAGCAACGACGCCCACTACTACCTGCCGACCGAGGGCGAGGAGCAGCTCTGGCGCGTCACTGAAGGACGACCGCCTTCGCTCTATACCGCGGAGGACGGGTGGGTGCGCGTCCAGGTGCAGGGAATGGGGATCGCGAGCTACGACGTCACCG
>JALYLL010000346.1 GCA_030774255.1 Chloroflexota bacterium
CACTTCTCGAGCTACGACGAGTACGAGAACTTCGTCGAGCTTCTCGTGAAGACGAGGTCGATCGACAACGGCCGGAAGATCTGGTGGGATCTGCGGCCGCACGCGGTCTTCCCCACGATCGAGTTCCGCATCTGCGATGCGGCGACGCGCATCGAGGAGACTCTGTGCCTCGCCGCGCTCATCCAGGCCATCTGCGCGAAGCTTCTGGTCCTTCGCGAGAAGAACCAGGGGTTCCGGCGCTACCTGCCGAGCCTCATCCAGGAGAACAAGTGGCGGGCCATGCGCGGCGGGATGGATGCCAAGCTCATCGACTTCGGCAAGCAGACCGAGGTGCCGATGAGGGAGCTGGCCGTGGAGCTCCTCGAGTTCATCGACGACGTCGTAGACGAGCTTGGCTCGCGCAAGGAAGTGGGGTACCTCGAGACGATCGTCCGCGAGGGGACGAGCGCCGACCGCCAGATCCGCGTGTGGAAGGAGACCGGACATCTGCACACGGTCGTCGACAGCGTCGCGGCGGAGACGATCGCGGGCGTGCCCGTCGTCGCGCTCTAGTGCCGACCGTCACGCAGGCCGCCGAGGCGCTGGTCCGCTCGACGGTCGATCTGCCGGATGCGGAAATGGACCGGCCATGGGTATGGCGTGAATACGACGAGGAGGGTCTTCGGTTCGCCCTCCTTATGACGCAGCACGAGCTGCGGGATCTCGCGGTACGGCTCGCCGCGATGCGGCCGACGCCACCTTTGCAGGCCCAGCGCATCCTCGGCCAGTACCACCAGGCCTACCGCGATCTCACGGGCGCGCTCGCCGGCGTGCGCGACGAAGATCTCGACCGTGTCCCAAAGGTGGGCGAGTGGCCGCTGCGCGAGGTCATCCTGCACATGCTCGGCGCCGAATGCGGCTTCCTCGGCGTGATCCAGTACGGCTTGGCGCCGGACCGCCCACGCGATTCGAAAGAGGCCGAGGAACGGTGGGGCTCGTGGCGCGAGGAGCATGGCTACCGCGCGCCGAAGACGCTGGACGGCGGCATCGCGGAAGTCCGCAACTCCATGTTCGAGATCCATCGCCGCGTGCTGAGTGAGCTCGGCGGCCTAGCCGACGATGCGCTCGAACGCGAGGCGATGTTCTGGGACGGCGACAAGCCGATCCGGTTCCGGATGCACCGGTTCGAGGCGCACATGATCCAGCACACGATCCAGGTGGATAAGACGCTCGAGTGGCTCGGTCGCGGGCCGACCGAAGCGAGGCGCCTGGTGCGCGTCCTCTACCGCGACCTCGCCGCGGTGGAGATGCTCTCGACCGACGGGTTCGGCCAGCGCGAGCGCGACGAGGTGGCGAACACCATCGGCGACCGCGCGGCGGAGATCGCCAAGCACTAGGGCGCGGTCGCGATGTCCTTCGCCACCGCGGTGACGACGTCGCCGGCTTTGCGTAGGCGGCTCTCCAGGACCACGGCCGGCTTGTCCGCGTACACGTGCAGGATGAAATCAGCCATCCCGATGAACACCGCTGGAACGCGTCGCCGGGCGAAGCTCGTCTGATCGCTTCCGCCCGACCCTGTCCCCTCGCTTTGGACTCCGAGCTTCGTCGCGGCGTCGCGAACGCGGCGCTGGAGGTCCGGCGCTTCATTCGACACGAGCAGCGTGTCGCTGCAGCAGCCGATCACGTCGAGGTTCAACACCGCCACGAGGCTTTCGACCCGGCCCGGCGCGACCGCCATCTGCGCGACGTAGGCCTCGGACCCGAAGTAGCCCTCTTCCTCGCCGGCGAACGCAACGAAGACGATCGAGTGACTCAGTGACGCGCGCGATGCGGCGAGCGCTCGCGCGACCTCGATGGTGACCGCCGGACCCGATGCGTTGTCGTTCGCGGCCTGAAAGACCGAGCCGTCGGGATCGGTGCCTACGCCGTCGAGGTGACCGCCGACGAGAACGGCGCGCTGCGCATTGTTCGGGTCAGGGGAACGCAGTAGGCCGACGACGTTCATCGCGTCGACATCGTGCACCGGCGTGAGCGAGACGGACATACGGACGCTGATCCGGATGTCGAACCCTGATGCCGGCGCGTTCGGATCGGTGCGGCGTGCGCGCACGAGATCCTGCGCGCTCGACACCGTCTTTCCGGCCGGCGCGAGGAGCTCATCCGCGACCTCCTGGCTGATCACGAACGTCGGCAGGGTCTCGCTTTGCAGCCGCGGGATGTACGAGTACCGGAGCGTCGCGCCGCCGACGATGAGCACGCCGATCGCTCCCTCTTGATAGGCGTTCTCGACGGCGCTGCCTCCGTTGGGCGCCGCGGGCCCAGTGACGAGCGCGATCTTTCCGCGCGCGTTCGCGCCGGCGAAGTCGTTCAGACCGCCGCTGCGCGCTGCACCTCCGACGGCCGCGATCTCCGCCTCGGCTTTGCCCGAGCCCGCCCGCCCGCCGACGCTTTCTGTGAAATCGACGCGCGGCCGGTAGGTCTTGCCGCCGGGACCGGTGAACGTCGACATCTCGGTCAGGTCGACGAGAGGCATCGTGAAGTGCTGGAAGAACGTGCCGTTATCGCCCAGGGGCTCGAGGCCGATCTCGCGGAAGCGGTCGGCGACGTAGGTCGCCGCGTCACGGTACCCGGCGGAACCCGAGTAGCGCCCGCCCCGCGCCGGATCGGCGAGGTAGTCGACGTGCGCTTTCGCCTTCACCGCGTCGAACTGGGTGGTCGCGGGCGCGATGACGACCGCCGAACCGGACGGGCTCGGCGAGATCGCTGCGGGAACGGGTTGCGAGCAGGCACAAAGCGCGAACGCGAGAGTCAGCGCCAAGCGGCGCTTCACTTCCCGCCGCGCTCCTCCATACGCCGGAGCTCCTCAGCGATGACGACGGCGGGATCGAGCTTCTTGAAGAGGGGCTCCGGCGCGCGGAGCTTTTGCCCGACGGGCAGCGCCGGCGGTTTCCACGAGCCCGCCCACTTCGTGTAGTCGCCGGTGAGCACGTCGTGTGAGGAGCCGTCGGATTCACGGACGGTGCGCCGCTCTGGAGCGCCGGCGATCTGGCCCTCGTAGCCGAGGTATTCGTGAAGCTTCTGGCTCGAGAAGGGCAGGTAGGGCGCGAACATCACCTTGAGCGCGTCGACGCTACGGAGCGCCACATAAAGGACGGTCCCCGCCCTTTCGCGATCCGTCGCGATCAGCTTCCACGGTTCGTTCTCGGTGAGGTACTGATTGACGAGCGCCGCGAGGTGCAGCAATTCCTGGAGCGCCGCGCGAAAGCGCGCCCCTTCGAGATGGTCGCCGACCTTCTCAAATCCGGACTCGACGGTCTCGATGAGGCTCTTGTCGTTCGCGGCGAGCTCACCCGGCCGCGGGACCTCCCCGAATCGGCGATGGGCGTTGACGAGCGTTCGATGCGCGAGATTTCCCCAGGTCGCGACGAGCTCGTCGTTGTTGCGGCGTACGAAATCGGCCCACGTGAAGTCGGTGTCTTGAGTCTCCGGCCCGGCGAGCATCAGATAGAACCGGAGCGCGTCCGCGTCGTAGCGCGAGAGGAAGTCGTTGACGTGGATCACCACGCCGCGGCTCGTCGAGAAGCGCCTGCCCTCCATCGTCAGGAACTCGCTCGAGACGACGTTGTACGGAAGCTGAAGGGGCTCGCCCTTGCCGCCCGCGACGGCGCCGCCGTTCCCGTAGCCGAGCAGGATCGCGGGCCAGATCGTCGTGTGAAAGACGATGTTGTCCTTGCCCATGAAGTAGAAGTGACGCGACTTCGGGTCCTGCCACCAGTCCCGCCACGCGTCGGGGCGTCCGACCATGCCCGCCCATTCGACCGCAGCCGAGAAATAGCCGATGACAGCGTCGAACCACACGTACATCCGCTTGTCGGGCCGGTCCTCCCAACCGGGGAGGGGGATCGGGACTCCCCAGTCGATGTCGCGCGTGATCGCGCGCGGCTTCAGATCCGCGATGTAATTGAGCGAGAAGTTCCGCACGTTCGGCCGCCAGTGGTCCTGTTTCGAGATCCACTTCGTGAGCGGCTCGGTGAACGCCGGAAGGTCGAGATAGAAGTGTTCGGTCTGCTTGAAGATCGGCTTGGACCCGTCGATGCGCGAGCGCGGGTCGATCAGCTGGTCCGGATCGAGCTGGTTGCCGCAGTTGTCGCACTGGTCCCCCCGCGCGCTCGGGAATCCGCAGATCGGGCAGGTGCCTTCGATGTAGCGATCGGGGAGCGTGCGGCCCGTGGCCTCCTGGAACGCCCCCATCGCGGTCTTTTTGATCAGGTAGCCCTTGTCGTAGAGCGTCTTGAAGACGTCCTGCACGACGACGCGATGGTTCTGTGTCGTCGTCCGGGTGAAGAGGTCGTACGAGAGTCCAAGCGATCGCAGATCGTCGCTGATGATCCGGCTGTACTTGTCGACCGCCTCCTTGGGGGTCAGGCCCTCGGCGTCGGCCTGGATCAGATTGGGAGTCCCGTGCTCGTCGGTGCCGCTCACCATGAGCACGTCGTTGCCGACAAGGCGGTGGTAGCGGGCGAAGACGTCGGACGGCACGCCGAAGCCGGCGACATGGCCAAGATGACGCGGGCCGTTCGTGTACGGCCACGCCACCGCGACAAAAATACGCTCCGGCATTAGTGAACGTTACCCTCCCGCCGTGATCGACGCGCATGCGCATCTCACCGATCGCCGCTTCGCGGCCGACGTCGCCGACGTGCTTGAACGCGCGCGAACGGCGGGCATCGAACGCGTCTTGACG
>JALYLL010000347.1 GCA_030774255.1 Chloroflexota bacterium
TATGCGCGCCGACCTCTAGCCCGAGGATCGCCACGACGAACATCCGCGGATGCTGGGCCGGCAGCCCGCTCACCGAAATGTTGCGGAAGATCCCCATGAGACTGACCTTGCCGTCCTGTCCGACGAGCGCGTGGTCGCACAGCGCGGCGAGCCTGATCTCCGCGGTCACGACGGCCGCCGCGTGACGAAGTTCACCAGACGGTCAGGCACGAAGAACGTCCTCGCCGGCTTCCGGCCGTCGAGCGCCGCCTTCACCTTCGGGCTGTCCATAGCGAGCTTTTCGGCGGCCGGCTGCGCGGTGCCCGCCGGCGCGGTGATGCGGTCGCGCACCTTGCCGTCGATCTGGATGACGATTGTGACCTCCTTCGCGGCCGCGATGGCCGGGTCGAACGCCGGCCAGCTCTGCCTATGCACGGAGCCGCGACCGCCACGGCGTTCCCAGAGCTCCTCGGTCATGTAGGGCGCGAACGGCGCAAGGAGGAGCAGCAAGGTCGCCACGCCTTCTTCCCGGCTGGGGCCGGTCGCGTGCTGCAGGGCATTCGATAGCTCCATCATCGCCGCCACCGCCGTGTTGAACGATTCCGTCTGCAGGTCCCCGGTGACCTTCGCGATCGTGCGATGAACGGCTCGATCGACGTCCGCGTCACGCGGGCCAGTAGGCTGGGCCTCCGCTTGGGCCATCTCCCAAACGCGTCGCAGGAAACGGTGCACACCCTCGATGCCCGAGGCATCCCAGTCCGCGCCATCGACCCACGGACCCATGAACATCATGAAGAGGCGCAGGGTGTCGGCGCCGTACTTCTCGACGTATGCGTCGGGCGTCTGCACGTTCCCGCGCGACTTGGACATCTTCCGGCCCTTGAAGACGATCGTGCCCTGATAGCGGAAGCGCAGCGCGGGCTCGTCGAACCAGATCTCGCCGAGGTCGCGCAGCGCCTTCGTTACGAAGCGCATGTACAGAAGGTGCAGGATCGCGTGCTCGACGCCGCCGGTGTACTGCTGCACGGGCAGCCACTTCTTCCCGAGCTCCTTGTTCATGAATCCCTTGTCGTACTTCGGGTCGACGTAGCGGTACATGTACCAGGAGGAGTCGACGAAGGTGTCCATCGTGTCGGTATCCCGGCGTGCGGATCCTCCACATTTCGGACAGGTGGTGTTCACGAACGACGCGACGTGGCTCAGCGGCGAACCGCCTCGTCCTGTGAACTCGACGTCGCGCGGCAGCACCACGGGGAGCTGCTCGTACGGCACTGGCACCGCGCCGCACCGGTCGCAGTGCACGATCGGGATGGGAGTGCCCCAGTAGCGCTGGCGCGAGATCAACCAATCGTGCAGGCGATACGTGACCGACCGGCCTCCGATGCCCCGCTTTTTCGCCTCGTCCGCGACGGCATTCTTCCCCTCTTCGGTCCGCATCCCGCTGAACGGACCGCTCCGGACCATGATCCCCTCACCCGTGTAGGGCACGTCCAGGCGCCCGCGCTCTTTCCCATCCATCGAGACGACCTCGCGGATCCCGAGGCCGTATTTCTTGGCGAACGCGAAGTCGCGCTCGTCGTGGGCCGGGACGGCCATGATCGCGCCGGTCCCGTACGTCGCGAGAACGTAGTCGGCCACCCAGATCGGGATGCGCTCCCCGGTGAAGACATTGCGGGCGAAGGCGCCGGTGTCCACGCCGGTCTTCTCGCGCTCCGTGGAGGTTCGCTCGATCTCGGCCATGTTGCGCGCGGTCTCGACGTACCGCTCCACCTCGGCGCGCTTGTCCGGCGCGATGATCTTCGCGACCAGCGGGTGTTCCGGCGCCAGGACCATGAAGGTCGCGCCGTAGATGGTGTCGGGCCGCGTGGTGAAGAAGCGGATCTGCTCCCCCGCTTGGCCCTCGACCGGGAACGCGAGCTCCGCGCCCTCCGAGCGGCCGATCCAGTTCGTCTGCAGAACACGGACGCGCTCCGGCCAATCCAGGCCCTCGAACTTCAGCAGCTCGTCCGCGTACTGCGTGATCCGATAGAACCACTGCGTCATCTGCCGCCTGACGACGACCGTGTCGCATCGCTCGCACCGTCCGTTGATGACCTGCTCGTTCGCGAGAACCGTCTCGTCGCGCGGGCACCAGTTGACCGGCGCGTCGGCGCGGTACGCGAGGCCCTTCTCGAACAGTTTCAGGAACATCCACTGGTTCCAGCGGTAGTACTCGGGGTAGCACGTCACGACTTCCCGGCGCCAATCGATCGCCGCACCCATGCGGTTGAACTGGTCGCGCATGT
Source organism: Chloroflexota bacterium (assembly GCA_030774255.1). Taxonomy (GTDB): domain Bacteria; phylum Chloroflexota; class Limnocylindria; order P2-11E; family P2-11E; genus 3-1-20CM-2-70-9. The sequence continues at coordinate 2,265 of JALYLL010000347.1, forward strand.
GCGCCATGTTCTTTTCGGTCCACACGGCCGGGTGCATCCCGCGATCGATCGCCGCGTTCTCGGCGTTGATGCCGAACGCGTCGAAGCCCATCGGGAAGAGCACGTTGTTCCCGCGCATCCGCAGGAAACGCGCGGCCGCGTCTGGTGGGGCGAACGCGTACCAGTGACCCACGTGAATCTCGCCCGACGGGTACGGGAACATCGTCAGGAAGTAGAAGTTCGGCTTGTCGGAGGTGTCCGGGGTGTTGTGGAGGCCGGACGAGGCCCAGCGCTCGCGCCACTTCTCTTCGATGACCGCGGGCGTGTAGCGATCGATCTTCTTTTCCACTTCGCTCGTCATGCGACCTCCTCTCAGGCAAACAAAAAGGCCTTCCGTTCCGCTTACGCGGCCAGGGCCCCTACCCCTGGGGACGAAAGACCTCCGTGGTACCACCCCAATTGAGAGCCGGTGATGTCTAGTGGAGCTGGCGGGATTCGAACCCGCGACCCCCACACTGCCAGTGTGATGCGCTCCCACTGCGCCACAGCCCCGATGCTCTCCACTCGAGCACGTTGATAACGGGCGTGACCCCGGCGGGAGTTAGCGTCTAGACGGTTCGCTCCCGCGGCTCCCGGGCGAGTTCCGCGCTCCCCGCGACGCCGGCTCGCACCTGCTGCCGGCTCTCTTACGTCGAGGGGAATGCGCGTAATGCTCCCGTTCGTCGCCGTTCGCTCAAAAGTATACGGACTAAGGGCCCTCGGGCTCGCGACGCATCGAGATCGATTGCAGGACACCCAATGCGAAGCAGATCGAAACGAGGGAGCTGCCACCGTGCGAGATGAATGGCAGCGGGATGCCGGTCACGGGCATGAGGGAGATCGCCATCCCGACATTCACCATGATCTGGAACAGGAGCATCGTCGCGATTCCCGCGCCGATCAGCATCCCGAAAGGATCTTTTGATCGGAGCGCGACGCGCAGCGCGGCGACGAGCAGCACGATGTAAAGGGCAAACAGGATCACGGCGCCCGCGAACCCCAGGTCCTCTGCGAGACCGGAGAATACGAAGTCGGACTCCGCGATCGGCAGGTACCCAAGGGGCGACTGTGTGCCGGCGGTGAGCCCCTTCCCCGTCGCGCCACCGGAGCCGACCGCAATAAGCGATTGGATGATGTTCCAGCCGGCCCCCTGCGGATCGGAGTAAGGGTCGAGGAAGGCGGAGAGACGCGCGCGCTGGTAGTCCTTGAGAAGCGACCAGACGACCGGGAACGAGGCGGCGGCGATCGCTACGAGTGCGACCAGCTGCCAGATCCGTGCACCGGCCAGGAACGCGATGCCGAAGAAGATCGCGATGAAGACGAGGCTCGTCCCCAGGTCGGGCTGCCGATATACGAGAAGAACCGGGGGCGCGAGCAGCGCAAGCCCCAGCAGCATGGTCACCGGGGAGCCGATCGAGGCGCGGCGCTCGGCAAAGAACTTCGCGAGCACGATGATCATCAGGACCTTCGCGACCTCGCTGAACTGGAACGAAAGACCGGCGATGTTGACCGATCGCTGCGCCCCGAGGCTCGATGTGCCGATCGCCAGCACGACCGAGAGCAGGCCCAGCGTGAAGACATACAGAAGGGGCGCGAACGCCCCAAGCCACGCGTAGTCGAAGAGCGCGATCGCGGCCATCGCCGCCATCCCGATCGCGGCCCAGATCGCGCCACGTATCACAAACTGCATGGGGTCGCCGGTGAACGTCCGCGTCTCAGCGGTCGTCGAGTACGTCATGACGAGCCCGTAGCCGATAAGGAGCAGGGTCACGATCAGCAGCATCGGATCGAGCTGGGTCCACCGCCGCGGCGCCGGTCGGTCGTGCAGCGGCGTCGCCGGACGCGACAACGCGATCGGCCGGACGCTCATTTATTCCCCGCGACGTATTGCTCGAGGATTCGCTGCGTCATCGCGACGGCCGGGTTCAGGCAGACATCGCAGAGCGATTTCGACGAGTCGTACGTGAAGATCACCATGGCGATCTGCGCGGTCGGATCCGTGTTGTCGGCTTGTGGGACGAACGACACGAACCAGTTGTGGAAGCCGAGCTTGTTGCGGCCGGCGCTGTCCTTGCCGGTCGACGAGCCGAATTCGGCCGTGCCCGTCTTGCCAGCGATCGGGATTTTCAGATTCGGCATGTACGCGTGACCGATCGTGACCACGCGTCGAGCGGACTCACGGAGCAGGCGCAGGTTCTCCTGAGTCATGTCGAGCTTCTGCGAGTTCCACGCTGGGATCGGTACGTTCTTCCCCGCCGAATCCGTCACCTGTTTCAGGAGGTGGGGCTGCCACAGCGTTCCCCCATTCGCGACCGCGGCGTACGCATTCAGCAACTGCAGCGGCGTGACGGCGACGAAGCCCTGTCCGATCGCCTCCTGGTACGTGTTGCCGATCGTCCACGGCTCGTCGAAGGTCGCGAGCTTCCACTGCGGGTCCGGCATGATCCCGCCGTTCTCGTTCGGTAGGTCGATCCCGGTCGGCGCGCCGAAGCCCAGCATGCGGGCGTACTTCGCGATCGCGACCGGCCCGACGCCGCGGACGTTCGGCGCCATCGGGCTTCCGCCGGCGAGCGTGTAGAAATAGATGTCGCTCGAGTGGGCGAATCCGGTCACGAAGTTGAGCGGGCCGTGCGCGCGCCAGTCGAAGAAGCTCGTCCCGCTGACGCTGAAGGAGCTCGCGGATACGTTCACGACGGTATCTCGCGTGGCAGTGCCCTCCGAGAGCGCCGAGAGGCCGGTGACCATCTTGAAGGTCGAGCCCGCCGGGTAACGATCGCCGATCGCCTTGTTCACGAGGGGGTGGCGGTCGTCCGCGTTGAGTGCATCGAGCTCTGCCGTGGTGATCCCGCGAGCGAACATGTTGTTGTCGTATCCAGGGATGGAGACCATCGCGAGGATCTCACCGTTCTGGGGATTCATCGCGACGCCCACGGCCTGCGTGAACTTGTCCTCCTCAACGCCCTTGCGTAGCTCGCCATCGATAAGCTTCTGGAGGCGGTCGTCGATCGTGAGCGCGATCATGTTGCCGACCGTCGGCCGCTGCAGCGCGAGCGTCTTGATCTCGCGTTGCGCGGCGTCGCGCTCGATCTCGCGCCACCCGTACGTCCCGCGGAGGTATTGCTCGTAAACGTCCTCGATGCCGGTCCGTCCGAGGTCGTCATCAGCGAGGTAGCCGCTGTCCTTCAGCGTCAGGAGCTCCTGCTCCGTGATCGGGCCCGTGTAGCCGATGACCGGGGCGTACAGGGTGCCGTCCGCGTAGAAGCGGATGCTCTCCGGGTCCACGCGCACACCCGGGAAGAGCTCGGCGCGCTCGGTGACGGCGAGCGCGATCTCGCGCGGCACCGGCGTCTTAGAGATGCGAACGGGCTCGTATGGATTGCGGACCCGCTGGGTACGGATCGCGTTGCCCACGGATTCGCTCGAGACGTCAAGGAGTGACCCGAGCCGCTGCGAGAGCTCCTCCTCCCGCGCGCGCGGCAGGTCGACCGGGATCACGCTGACCGCGAAACCTGGGATGTTGCGCGCGAGGACATACCCCGCCCGGTCGACGATGCCGCCTCGTTCGGCAGGTACGGGAAGCCGGACGATCCGGTTTTCCTCGGAAAGCTGGTGGTAGTAATCCCCACGCAGGATCTCGAGGTCGTACAGCCGCGCCGTCAGCGCCGAGAAGACGACCAAGATCGCGACCCCGAATGCGATGAAGCGCCGAACCGGGACGAAGGCGCGATCGTCTTGCCTCACCAGATTCCTAACGCCCCTTGCTTCTCGGTGGCGCGGCGTAGAAGTCGCGCAACGGGATAGATCGCGAGCGCCAGCACGCCGGTGTAGACGGCACTGGCCACGGCCGTCCCCGCGGCGAGCGGCAGCGACGAGACGGCTTCTCCGGTGACCGCGAGGACGCCGATGTAGATGAGGCCGGCAGCGAGCGCCGCAATTCCAACGAGGATCGCCCCCGCGAGGATCGGCGTCGGACGCCCCGGTCCGGCGTCACGAAGACCCACCGCGGCGACCGGCGGCAGCGAGGCGATCGCGAACGCGCCGAGGGGTCCCGCCGATATGAGGTCCGAGGCGAGCCCGCCGAGGAACGCCCACCACACCCCCTCGCGCGCGCCGGCCGCGATCGACCACGAGGCGGCTACCAGTATTGGTAGCAGAGGACGTGCGCCGCCCACCGCGATGAGCGGCGCCACGGTCCCCTGGAGGAGAGCCGCGGTCAGCGGGATCAGGACGCCGAGCAGAAAGCGCATCGACCCCCCTTCGCGGGACCAGACGGCGGTGGACACGCCTTCGTTCGGCTCGTCCGCTCAGGAGTGCGCGCGCCGACCGACGGCGCGCGTGGCCGCCGCCGGGGGCGCTGGATGCGGGACTTCGAGCTCTTGCTCGAGCTGCGGGAAGGGATCCTCGTCCCGAAGCTTCGCGCCCACGTAGATGAGAACGAGGCGGAGCGTCGCCGCCACCGGGACGGCGACCAGGACGCCGAGGAGGCCGTAGAGGGCGCCCCCGGTCAGCAGCGAGAAGATCACGACGGCCGGATGCAGCTTCACGATCCGACCGATCACGAGCGGGATCACGAAGTAGTCCTCGGCGTGCCGGAGGACCGTGTACATGACGGCGACGATGACGACGTACCAAATCTGAGAGAGGCCCCACGGCGCGGGATGGCCAAGTGCCACGAGGCACGCGATGGCGCCCGCGGTGATTGGCCCGACGATCGGGATCACCTCCAGGACGCCGGTCATGATCGCGAGAAGCAGGACAAACGGCACTTGCAGGATCGACAGACCGATGAAGGTCGCCGTCGACATCACGCCGATCAGGAACATCTGACCGCGGACATAGCGGCCAAGCAGCGTGTTCACCTGAGCGAATAACGGGATGAGCTCGTTGCGCTGGCTCGCGGGAAGAATCCGGCGGAACCACTGAAACAGACGGGGCGCATCCCGCAGAAGGAAGAACGTCGCGATGAGGAAGACCAGGAGCTCGAGGAGGAAGTGCCCGATGCCGACGATGAATGGCACCGCACCGCGAGCGACCATCTGTGTGAGGTCGCCGATGCCGGCGAAGTTAACGATGAGCGCATCGAGATCCTCGAGGCCGATCTGGTCGGCGGTCTCGGTGAGAGTGTTCTGAGCATTGGTGACGAGCGTCGGCAGCGTACGTTGCAGGTCGCGGAGTTGATCGAGCGCGAGGGGAACCAGGAGTCGGCCGCCACCAATTATGGCTGCGAGTAGACCGAGGAAGACGATCGCCGCGGCCGCGGTCCGTGGGAGAGACAGACGGCGCTCGAGAAGTCCGACCACCGGCAGCAGGACGAAAGCCAGGACGCCGGCCCAGACGAAGGGGCGCACGATGTCACCGGCGCGGTAGACGATGTAGAGCGCAGCGACCGCAAATAGCGCGACCACAACGCGTTTGGTCGTGCTGCTCCAACGGGCTCCCATGGGTGTATGGGGATTATCAGGCCGTCCAAGGGATCGATGGGGTCCGATCGGTCGCTACCGCGATATCTAAAATGGTCGCGGTAATACAGGCTCGGTGGTGTCGCGATGCGTGATCGGGAGGTAGTCGGCAGGGCTCGGCTGGGCTAGAATAAGAGGCACGAAACACTCCTCTCCTGCCCCCAGTTTTACCCCGATTTCGCTCAGTGTTTCACGTGTGACAGGGCCGCCGAGATGACGATTCTCGTAGTGAGCAACCAGAAGGGTGGCGTTGGGAAAACAACGACCGCCATCAGCCTCGGTGCCGCTCTGGTCGAACACGGCGAACGGGTTCTCATCGTCGACCTCGATCCACAGGCGAATGCCACCAGTGGACTCGGGATCAGCAAGGCGCCACCGAATCCTATCTATGGTCTGATCCTGAAGGAGTTACCAATCGACGATTCGATTGTCCCGACCGGCGTCCCGGGCCTCGACATCATCCCCTCCGGACCCGATATGGCCGGCGCCGAGGTTGAACTGGTGCCCTTGATGGCGCGTGAGTACCGCCTACGACAGGCCCTGCGGTACACGCAGAACTACGACACCGTGCTTGTGGACTGCCCGCCGTCGCTCGGATTGCTCACGATCAACGCCCTCACCGCAGCTGACGCCGTCGTCATCCCGGTCCAGTGCGAGTACTACGCGCTCGAAGGCCTTGCCCAGCTGCTTTCGACCATCGACGCGGTTCGCATGCGTCTGAACCAGCAGCTCGAGGTCCTGGCGATCGTCCTAACGATGGAGGACCGGCGGAACCGGCTGTCTCTCCAGGTGACCGACGAGGTGCGACGGCATTTCCCCACTCTGGTCGCGGACGCGCGAATCCCGCGGGCGGTCCGCCTGGCCGAGGCGCCGAGCCACGGACTCCCCATCTCCGTCTATGACCGCCGATCGGCCGCCGCCCAGGCTTACGACGATCTTGCGCGCGAGCTCTCGGCCCGCCTCAAGTCCCGTCAGCCAATCGCTCTCGGCGGAGCAATCGCCTGATGGCTAGAACTGGCTTGGGCCGCGGCCTGGACGTCCTACTCGGCCAATCTGGCCTTCCCGACAAGGCGCTGGCCGAACGTCCGGCGGCGAGCGAGATCCCGCTGGAGCTTGTCCGGCCGAACCGTCAGCAGCCCCGCACTGCCTTCGACCCCGAGGGCCTGTCGGAGCTTGCCGCGTCCATCTCTCGGCATGGCGTGCTGCAACCTATTGTGGTATCGGCCGAAGGAGATGGCTACGAGCTCGTCGCCGGGCACCGACGGGTCCTCGCCGCGCGGCTCGCAGGAAAGACCACGATCCCGGCCGTGGTCCGCGACGAGGTGGGGGACCGACTCGAGCTCGCGCTCATCGAGAACTTGCAGCGCTCCGATCTGAACGCGATCGAGACGGCGCGCGCATACAAGCTTTTGATGGAAACCTATGACCTCACGCAGGAGCAGCTCGCCGAGCGTCTCGGAAAATCCCGTTCCTCGATCGCGAACATGCTGCGAACGCTCACCGCGCCGCAGGCTCTTCAGGACGCGGTCATCGAGGGAAAGATCGGCGAAGGCCATCTCCGCGCGCTGCTGCCGCTACCTCTTTCGGACGCACTGCAGGCTCTCGCCGCTGTAATCGCGAAAGGCCTCTCCGTCCGCGAAGCTGAGGCTCTCGCCCGAAAAATGGTCCACCCGACGCGGCGCGGACGAGCGCGGCCGCGATTTCGCGGCGGCGATCCCGATCTCGCGCAGGTGACCACGGAGCTACGCGCCGCACTCGGCACAAAAGTCGAGATCCTCCGTGGCCGCAGGGGCGGCCGCATCGCGATCCACTTCTATTCCGACGAGGATTTCGAGCGCCTCTTCGAGCTCCTCGTCCGGGCAGGGAAGGCCTGATGGCGGTAAGGAAAGACATACCCGACGAGCGCAAGCGTCGCACCGCCGCGGCTCCGTCCTACAGCGCGAAGGACATCCAGGTCCTCGAGGGGCTCGAGGCTGTCCGCCGTAGGCCCGGCATGTACATCGGCACCACGGATCTGCGCGGTCTTCATCACCTCGTCCGCGAGGTCCTGGACAACTCCATCGATGAGGCTATGAACGGGACGTGTGATCGCATCGATCTCTGGATCCACAAAACGAACGAGATCACCGTCGCCGACAACGGCCGCGGCATTCCAGTGGGTCCGCACCCGTCGCAGAAGGACCAGCGCGGCAAGCCGATGGATGCCCTTCAGGTCGTCATGACGATCCTTCACGCCGGCGGAAAGTTCGGCGGCGCTGGGTACAAGGTCACCGGCGGACTGCACGGGGTCGGCGTATCGGTGGTGAACGCTCTCGCGTCCGAAATGGTCGTAGAGGTCCACCGAGACGGAAAGATCTTCACCCAGTCGTACGAGCGAGGGAAGCCGACGAGCGCGGTTCGCCCCATCACGAAGCCGCAGCTTCCGACGCCTTCGTCATTGCCCTGGCGCCCGGCCGCGCGGGTCACCGGGACCGTCACGCGCTTCGCGCCGGACAAAGAAATGTTCCCGGTGATCGAATGGGACACCGCGATCATCACGCAGTGGCTCCGCGAGACCGCATACCTCAACAAGAGCCTCTGGCTCGGACTGCACGACGAGCGCACCGGGGCTGAGGAGAGCTACTACTTCGACGGCGGCGTCATCAGCTTCGTGCGCCACCTAAATCGGACGCACGAGAACCTGCATCCGAAACCCATCTATGTCGAGCGGACCTTCGAGAACAACACCATCGCCGAGGTCGCGCTCCAGTACAACGACACGTTCGCGGAAAAGGTGTACACGTTCGCCAACAACATCAACACGATCGATGGCGGCGCGCATCTCACCGGCTTCCGCACCGCCCTCACCCGAACGATCAACGCATACGCGCGCAAGAGCGGCGCGCTGAAGGAGTCGGACCCGAACCTGACGTCGGACGACGTTCGCGAAGGCCTGACCGCGGTGATCAGCGTCAAGATCCGCGAGCCGCAGTTCGAGGGTCAGACGAAGACGCGGCTCGGCAATGCCGAGGTCGCCGGCCAGGTCGCGACGGCGGTCAACGACGCCCTTGGCCAGTACCTCGAGGAAAACCCCTCGGACGCACGGCGCATCGTCGAGAAGTGCCTCACCGCGTTCCGCGCACGAGAGGCAGCGCGCAAAGCACGCGATCTCGTCCAGCGCAAGGGCGCCCTCGATGGCTTCTCTCTGCCCGGCAAACTCGCCGACTGCTCGGAGCGAGACCCCGAGAAGAGCGAGCTCATCATCGTCGAGGGAATCTCAGCGGGCGGCAGCGCCAAAGGCGGGCGAGACCGGCGGTTCCAGGCGATCCTGCCGCTCCGCGGCAAGATCCTGAACGTCGAGAAGGCCCGCGCCGACAAGATGCTCGGCAACGAGGAGATCAAGGCGCTCATCACGGCACTCGGCACGGGGATAGGCGATTACTTCGACATCAAAAAGCTCCGCTATGGCAAGACGATCCTCCTCGCAGACGCCGACGTCGACGGATCGCACATCCGGACGCTCCTTCTGACGCTGCTGTATCGGCACTTCAGACCGCTCGTCGAGGACGGTCGCATCTACATCGGCCAGCCACCGCTGTATCGGCTGCAGCTCGGCAAAGAGGTGCGGTGGGCGTACACGGACAACGAGCGCGACAAGGCGATCAAAGAGCTGAAGACCACCGCGAGGACCAAACGAGAGGACCGAAAGAAGGCCGCCGGCGAGAAGGCCGCCGCCGACGGTGACAAGGCGACGGCGCGCACCCGCCGACGGGCCGCGGAAGAGGCCGAGGACCAGGCCGACGTCACGTCCACGAACTCCGACGAGGGCACCGACGATGGAAAGGGTGGACGTGAGCCCGCGATCGCTCGGTACAAGGGACTCGGTGAAATGAACGCGGAACAGCTCTGGGACACGACGCTGAACCCGGCGACTCGGACCCTCAGGCGCGTCACGCTCGAAGATGCCGAGCAGGCTGACCTCGTATTCGACGAGCTCATGGGCAACGAGGTCGAAGGTCGAAAGAAGTGGATCATGGCAAATGCGAACAAAGCGGCGCTCGACATCTAGTGGCGAAGCTTTCCGAACTCGGTGTCGACTTCCAGCATTGGTGCTTCGCCTGCGGGCAGCTCAATCCCGGCGGGCTGCGTCTCGAGTTCGACGTGTCCCGCGATCGTGCCGAGGCGCGCTACATCGCGCTCCAGCGCCATCAGGGCTACGACGGCCTGCTGCACGGGGGCGTCGTCACGGCGCTGCTCGACGAAGCCATGGGCTGGGCGATCTTCCACCAGGGGATCTGGGGCGTGACCGCGAAGATCAGCGTCACGTTCCGCCAGCCCGTGCCGATCGGTGAGGACCTGCGCGTCCTCGGCGAGATCGCGCGCGACCGCGGGCGCTTGATCGAGACGCGCGGTACGGTCGCACGTGCCGAGGACGGCACGGTGTTGGCGGAGGCCGAGGCAACATTTCTGCGGATGCCGGAGGGTCGGCGCCGGGAGCTCGAGCAGCGCTACGCGGGCACAGATGGCGCCTTCGCGCGCGTCAAGGCAGCCGTCGAGGACGAGGAACGCGCACGAGAACACGGAAGAACCTAGAAGAGTGATGAAACAGTGATCGAAGAACCCACGAACGACCGCGTGATCCCCGTCGAGCTCGAGCACGAGATGCGGCAGGCGTATCTCGACTACTCGATGAGCGTGATCGTCGC
>JALYLL010000348.1 GCA_030774255.1 Chloroflexota bacterium
GCCAAGCAAGAGATCCGTTGTTTGATGCAGGGCGCCAGGCCCGACGGATTCATCCCCCACATGCTGTTGTGGGAGAAGAGCGCGCACGACGCCGCGCTTCGCGAGTACTCGATCACCCTCGCCGATCCCTTCTATACCGCGACGATCCAGCCGCCGGTGGTCGCACGCGCGGTCCTCCGGATCTACGAAGCAACCGGTGACAAGGAGTTCGTGCGCGAGGTCCTGCCGCCGATCCGCAGATTCTTCCGGTGGCTGAAGGCGTATCGCGATCCAGACGACGACTCGCTCATCGCGATCATCCAACCGGACGAGTCGGGGCTCGACGCGAGCCCCAAGTACGACCGCCTGATGCAGATCGGGTCCGGGCGCGCCGAGGAAATGCGGCCGCAGCTGCACCGGTCGATGCAGCGTCTCTTCGACGCGTACGCGCCACACCGCGCCGATCCCGCGCGTCTCGCGGCGCTCGACACGTTCACCTGGGAGGACGTCATGGTGAACGCGATCTACGCGGATGGACTCCGATGTCTCGCGAAGCTCACAGACCTCGCGCGCGAGGCGGACGAGTTCAACTCACGCGCGGATCGGGTACGCGCCGCGCTCGAGACCAAGTGCTGGGATGAGGAAGCAGGTGTGTTCTGGGATCTCGCCGGCTGGGACGAGGAGCCGGCGAAGACGCTCACGTTCTCGTCGCTCTTCCCGCTGATCCTCGACGACCTCGATCCTTCGAAAGCAAGGCGCCTCATCGACGAGCACCTGTTGAACGAGCGCGAGTTCTGGCTGCCCTACCCGGTGCCGAGCGTGGCCGCGACCGAGCCATCGTTCGACCCGAAGTGGCGCACGAACACGACCTGGCGCGGGCCGACCTGGGTGAACGTGAACTGGTACCTCTACTGGGGACTGCGGGCGCACGGGCGGAACGATGTCGCCAGTGAGCTGGCGGAGCGCACGATCCGCATGATGGCGTCGGGCGGGATCCGCGAGTTCTACGACCCCCTCACCGGCGAGGGCCAGGGAGCGCGCGATTTCGGATGGTCGACGCTGGTGCTCGACCTCATCGCCGCCGAGCGCGGCAAGGTCTAGTCCGGTCTCACAGGCGCCGCCGTCGCGGCGGCGCGCTCGGCCGCGAGCGCCATCGCGAGCGCGCGCCGGCCATCTTCACCCGTGACCGCCGACGGACGCCGGTCGCGGACGCCCCCAACGAAATCCCGCAGCTCGGCCACATAAGCATCCGCATAGCGCTCGAGGAAACCCGGATACAGATCGTCGCGGCGCTCGTCGCTGCGCAGCACGGTGAGCATGGTCTGCGCGAATCCGCCGATCATCACCGCTCCGTCCTCGCACACGATCTCGCTGCGAATGTCGTAGCCGTAGCGCGCACCACGAAGAGTTTCGATATGAGCGATCGCACCGCCCTCGAAGCGCAGGACGACCAGCGCGACGTTCGGGCCAGGCGCGGTGGCCGGATCGCCGATGGTCCCGAGGTCGGCCCATACAGTCGCGACCTCGTCCGACAGCATCCAGCGGGCCCCATCGAGGTCGTGGATCGCGGACTCGGTGAGGACGTCGCCGGTCCCGAACGAGCCCGGCTCGCCGACCGGCATCTCGCGATCGCGATTGACGCCGCGGTAGAAGAGCGGTCGGCCGAGGCTTCCGCTCGATAGGAGCTTGCGCGCCTCGGCATAGGGAGCGTCGTACCGGCGCTGAAATCCGACCTGGAGCCGGACGCCCGCTTCGCGCGCGGCGGCGATGACGCGATCCGCTCCCTCAAGGGACTTCGCGATCGGTTTTTCGACGAAGACGTCCTTGCCCGCGCGCGCCACCGCGATCGCGTGCGTCTCGTGGAGACGTGCCGGTGAAGCGATCACCACCGCCCGCAGCCCGGCGAGAGCAAGCAAGGCGTCGACGGATGCGCTGTCGCTCGCGGCGAGATCATTCGCGACGCGTCCGCGGGCGGATTCGTCCGCGTCCGTGACCGCGAGCAAACGCGCGTCGCTCACGTGTCGTGCCAGGTTCTCCGCGTGACGGCGACCCATGAGGCCGACGCCGATCACACCGACGCCGACCGGTTCCGCTGCGCGCGTCAGCGGCGGCCCTCGGCGCCCAGCATTTCCTGCATCCGCACGTAACCGATGACCGACTCGCGGTAAAGGACTCCGACAAGATGTCCGTCCTTGACGACCGGCAGGAGCGGAAGATCCGTGGTGCCGAAGCGCTCGAGTGAGGTGCCGAGCGGATCGTCGGGCGAGACCATCGGGAGCTCCGCAGCCGGCGTCATGACCTCTTCGACCGGCGTCTCTGCCCAGCGACTCTGATCGACCTTGCGCAGGTCGCCGATCGCGACGAGGCCGATGAGACGGTCGCCGGAGACGACGGGGATCGCGCGAAGGTTCAACGGCAACACCAGGTCGCGGATCACCTGGCCGACCATTGCACCGGGCGAGGTCGACTTGAAGTCCGTCGTCATGAGGGGTCCGACCTTCGCTCCGCCCACCGCGGAAGTGATCCGCTCCTGCTGAAGCGAAGAGCTCGCGGCGTTCCACAGAAAGTAGGCGATGAGGCCGAGCCAAAGCCCGCTTGCCTCGTGGAGGACCACGACCTCGTAGACGACGAACGCGCCAAAGGCGACCGCGACGACCTGCCCGCCCCGCGCGGCGATGGTGGTAGCCCTGGTCCGATCGCCGGAGATCGCCCATATCGCCGATCGCAGAACCCGGCCGCCGTCGAGTGGGAACCCCGGGATCATGTTGAACGCCGCGAGATAGAGATTCACCGTTCCGAGGTAGAGCGCGACGGCCTGAA
>JALYLL010000349.1 GCA_030774255.1 Chloroflexota bacterium
TCCATCCCGCGGTCGTTTGGCAGAGTCGGGCGAGCGCCGCGATCTGCGAACGACTTCGCGCCGAGGGTCACGAGAAGCTGGTGCGCGAGCGCACCGGGCTCGTGATAGACGCGTACTTCTCAGGCACGAAAATCCGGTGGATCCTCGATCAGGTCCCGGGCGCACAGAAGCGCGCGGAGGCCGGCGAGCTGGTGTGCGGGACGATCGACACGTGGCTCATCTGGAATCTCACCGGGGGTCGCACGCATGCGACCGATGTCTCGAACGCCTCTCGCACTCTCGTCTTCGACATCCATCGCCAAGCGTGGGACGACGAGCTTCTCGCGTTGCTCGGCATCCCGCGGTCGATGATGGCGACGCCGGCGCGGTCCAGCGGCGTCGTCGCGGAGGCCGATGCCCGTCACTTCGGCGCGCCAGTGCCGATCGCCGGGATCGCCGGGGATCAGCAGGCCGCGCTGTTCGGTCAAACCTGCTTCGACGCGGGAGAGGCAAAGAACACGTACGGGACCGGCTGTTTCCTTCTCGTGAATACGGGTGACCGCGCCGTGTCGGCGAGCGGCGGCCTCCTCACGACGGTCGCGTGGGATATCGGCGGCGGCGTCCGCTACGCGCTCGAGGGAAGCGCGTTCAACACCGGAGCAGCGGTGCAGTGGCTGCGCGACGGCCTGGGCATCATCGCGACGGCCGCCGAGACGGAGGCGCTCGCCGCGAGCCTTTCCGGCAATGACAACGTGTACCTCGTGCCCGCGTTCACCGGCCTCGGCGCGCCGCACTGGGACATGTACGCGCGCGGATTGCTGATCGGCATCGAGCGCGGGACCACGCGCGCGCATCTCGCGCGTGCCACGCTAGAAAGCATCGCGTACCAGACGCGCGATCTCGTGGAAGCGATGCGCGGCGCGGGCCGGGGGATCGAGGTGCTCCGCGTCGACGGCGGCGGAACCGCGAACGGTTTCCTGATGCAGTTCCAGGCGGACATCGCGGGGATCCCGGTCGAGGTCGCCGCTATCCGGGAGACGACCGCGCTCGGTGCTGCGTTCCTCGCCGGACTCGCGACGGGCGTGTGGAAGACGCCCGACGACCTGCGCCGGCGGCGGACCGTCGCCGCCCGATACGAGCCGCGCGTGTCGGCCGACGAACGCGACGCGCAATACGCGGGATGGCAGCGCGCGGTCGAACGATCGCGCGGGTGGGCTTTGCCTTAGTCCTTCGGCACGCGCTCCGGGAAGTCGGACATGATCCCATCGACCCCCCACTCGGCGAAGAGCGCGATCTCGCGCGGCTCGTTCACCGTCCACACGTTCATCTTCACGCCGGCCGAGTGCGCCTCCTTCACGATCTCGGGCGTCACGTAGTTGCGGTTCGGATGGAGCGCCCAGAGACGCATCCCGCGCGCGCTCTCCATGAGCGACGAGCGATCGGGCGAATCCGCAAAGATGAAAGCGCGCCGGACCGCGGGTCCGGCGACGCGACATCCTTCGAGAGCGGCCCACCAGAAGCTGGAGACGTACGCATCGGGATCTCGCCGCTCGGCCAGAAGCTTTCCGACCTGGGCACCGGTCTCCTGCGCGGCCTTCTCGCTCATCTCGGCCTTCAGCTCGACGTTCACCCCCATCTTGCCGCGGCAGAAGTCAAGCACCTCTACCAGCGTGAGCTTCACGTCAGGTCCGGGCCGGTCGTGCGTAATGAGCAGGCGGCCGTCATCCGCGAGCCACACGTCCGTCTCGATCTCGTCACACGCGAGTTCGAGTGCCTTCGCGAACGATTCGATCGTGTTCTCAGGCGAATGTCCCTTGGCTCCACGGTGTCCGATCCGGCGCATCCGCGCTAGCGTCCCACATCCCTGCGGCGCATAGCGACGATCGCTACGGCTGTCCCGCCCAGCCCGATCGCGATCAACGTGGCTATGCCTCCCCAATCGTCCTTTGACATCGGTGTGCCGTACAAGGCATAGAGCGAGATGTTGCTCACCCAATCAGGCCACTGGAATAGCTGCGTGAACTGCTGAGCGAAATACCCCACGACCGCCAGCGTGCCGAGGGCGGCCACGGCAACCCTCGGTCGCCAGCCCACGAGCGCGTGACCGATGCCGGCAAACGCGTACGCCACCGGGAGAACCGCTGCGGATGCGAAGATGAACCGGCCGCCGGAGAGGCTAATGCCCGTCGACGTCGCGGTCAGATAGACGGCGACGGAGCTAACGGCCACGACAACTGCGCACGCGACGAGCACCCCTGCGATCCGTTCGACGACGACCCGCGCGCGCGAGACCGGAGCGCTCAGGATCATCTCGAGCCGGCCCTCGTTGTCATCAGCTGCCCAGCCATTCACCTCCGCCACCACGAAGAGCGAGATCAGCAGCAGGAGCGTCGAAAACCAGATCACGCCGACGAAATCCGAGTAGGCGTTGATGCCGGCGCGTTCGAAGTACGCACGGAGCACCGGAACGTCCGAGCTGCCGAGCGCGTCGACCATCGTCTTCGTGATCGACGTGAGGAAAGCCGCGAGCAGCGCCAAACCCAGCGCCCATGCGACGATCCACACGCGCTGCTGATCAACGATCGCGAGGACCGGCATGCGCAGGAGCGGATCTCGGGCTGGACGCCATTCGACCGTCGTCTTGCCCGACGAGCGGCGAAAGAGCGGACCGCCGACGTCCCGGCGAACGAACGCGAAGGCCGCCAGACCAACGAGAACCAGCGTGGACACGGCAAGCGCGGCGGTCGCGACCGTGTCGAGGAAGCCTCCCCGGAGAAGCGGCGTGCTTCGCTCGTAGAGGTAGAACGGCGACAACCAGCGGACCGCACCGACATCGATGCCCGACCGGGCGGCGGCGTTGAGCATGAAGAGCGCGAGCACGGTGATCCCTGAAATCCCAGTCGCGCTTCGCCGGGTTGTCACAAGCTGGGCGACCAACAGCGCGAATGCGAATACTGCAAGCGTGAGGACCCAGATCGCAACTCCCTGTAGAGCGAGCGGACCGACAGGCAACGGCTCCTGCCCGATGGCGGCCCCGATTGCTGCCCCAGCGAGCATGACGGCGATCGAGATGGCGGCGACCGCCGCGAATCCCGCGACGCGTGCTGCAATGAGGCGCGTACGGGAGGCGCCGGTCGAGAGCCACAACTCGATCAGGCCGCGCTCCTCGTCGCCGCGGCCAGCGCCGGTGCCGGCGAGGAGCGCCCAGAACCCGTAGATGAGCGCGACCGAGCCGAACCAGCGCCAGACGAGGTAGCCCGCCATCGTGTCGAGCTGGGCCGGGGCCGGCAGAAGGTACGTGAGCTGTCGCGCGAGCAGCTCCATTTGTTGCGCGAAGAGAGCCCTCGCTGTCGGGTCGTCGCCCGCGATCTGCGCGAAACCGATCGAGTTGAGCAGCCCGCCAACCATCGTGGCAAGGGCGGTCATGAGAAGGCCGGTGCGATGCGAGCGCACGGCGAGTCGGAGGAGAGTCACCTACCGATGCCCGCTCACTTGTAAAACCCGAGGAAGATCTCCTCGAGCGACGGCTCGCGACTTTCGAATTTGGTGACCCGCGAGTCCGCGAGCGCGGCGAGCAGCGGCTCGAACTCACCGCGGAACATTCCGCTTACTCGGTGATCTTCGACCGCGACCTGCTCGAATCCAGGAATCGCGCGAATGCGCTCGACCGGCGGAGTCCCCGCGAACACGATTTCGATGCGATGCGCCCGCATGCCGGCAAGCTGATCGAGCTGACCGACGGTCGCGAGGTGTCCCTCGCGAACGATGCCGACGCGATCGCAAACGTGCTCCACCTCCGAGAGGACGTGCGACGAGATGAAGATCGTCGCACCGCGCGCACGGGCGTCCCGAACCAGGCCGTAGAACTCCTGCTGGTGGAGCGGATCGAGGCCGCTCGTCGGTTCGTCGAGGATGAGCAGGGCAGACTTCGGCGCGAACGCCAGGAGCAGCGCCAGTTTCTGCTTGTTCCCGTGTGAATACTCCCGGTACTTGCGGCCGAGATCGAGATCGAGGCGCTTCGCCACAGCTTCGATGTCGCTGTCGGTAAGGTCGCCGCGAAGACCCGCGATGTACGCGACGATCTCGGAGCCTCGCCACCCGCCGAACTGCGGCAGCTCGCCGGGGACGTATCCGATCTTGCGCTTGAGCGCGACGGCGTCGCGGTCGGCGTCGAGCCCGAGGATCGTCGCAGACCCTCTCGTTGCGTGAATGAGGCCCATCAGGAGCTTGATCGTCGTCGTCTTCCCCGCTCCGTTCGGGCCCAGGAACCCGAAAACCTCGCCCTCTTCGACGGTCAGGTCGAGGTCGAAGATGCCGTGACCGGCCCCGTAGTCCTTGGTCAAGCCGTGCGTCTGGACGGCGTCTGTCATGCGAAGCTCTCCGTTTTCTCCCATTTCACTCTTCCACGCTGCACGCCCACCGTCACGAACGTGCCACCGCCGAGGACCCGCTCGTCGAAGAGCTTCATGCGCCGGGTCGCGAGCCGGTAGAAACGGAACGCGGGCAGATCGCCTTCGTAAGCATGAAACCGCTTCGCGTAGAGGCGTTCGGCCTCGAGCGAGGGAAGACCACGAAGCTCGCGCGCACTGCCGAAGAGCTGGATCCCGCGGTCAGATCGACCCCACGTTTGCGTCGACCGGAAGACGGCGGCGGCGGCCGAGCCTGTCGCGCGGACGTTGCGCGAGTGCGTCGCATCGGGCGCCGAGAGCCAGACGATCTCGTACGCGGTTCCGCACGCGAAGTACGCCGTATTGATGTGAGCGCGCCCACCAGCCGAGACCGTCGCGATCGCGCACAGCTTCGACTCGTCGAGGAGCCTTCGCGCGATCGCCGCGAGCCGCGAGCTCGGCGGATGCTTCGAGGACCGCTCGATCGGCATGTACACATGATGAGAGCACTCGGCCTAGGCTTCAGGGAGTGCCGGACCAGTTCGTCACCCGCGGATTCGTCGGGCGTCGCGAGCCTCTAGGGTCCGACCAAGCGGCTCGGATCCCGCCCGGACAGCACCTGGTCAAAGACTTCCCTGTCCTATCGGCCGGCCCGACGCCGCGGACACCCCTCGCATCGTGGTCGTTCAAGATGGAAGGGCTCGTCAAGGAGCCAATCTCGTGGGGATGGGACGACTTCCTGACGCTTCCCGCGCAGGAGTTCACCAAGGACATCTCGTGCGTGACGAAATGGACGAAGCTCGACACCCACTGGCGTGGTGTGAGCGTCGACACCCTGCTCGAGCACGTGGAGCTCGACCGGCGCGGCGCTTTCGTGACCGCATTCTCCGACGGCGGATATACCACGAACGTTCCGCTCCCCGACCTCATCGACGGTCGGGCGTTCGTCGCGTACGAATACGAGGGCAAGCCCCTCGCACCTGAACACGGCGGCCCGGCGCGGCTCGTCGTGCCCCACCTGTATTTCTGGAAGAGCGCGAAGTGGGTGCGTGGCCTGCGCGTGATGGAACGGGACGACCCCGGCTTCTGGGAGTCGCTTGGATACAACAACCACGGCGACCCCTGGAAAGAAGAGCGGTATTCGGGCGACTAGCCACATGAAACGTGCTCTCGAGTGGCAGATCGCGACGGTCAAGGCGATTCGACCCGAAACGCCCGATGTGAAGACGCTCACGCTCGCCCTTCCGGATTGGACCGCGCATCGACCCGGACAGCACTACGACGTTCGCCTTACCGCCGCGGACGGCTATTCGGCCCAGCGGAGCTACTCCGTCGCCTCCGAGCCGGAGCGCACCGGTGAGATCGATCTGACCGTCGAGCGCCTTGCGGACGGCGAGGTATCGCGGTTCCTGGCGGACACCGTCGCGGTGGGCGATCGCTTCGAGGTGCGCGGCCCGATCGGCGGATATTTCGTCTGGGACCGGTCCATCGGCGGCCCACTCCTGCTGGTTGCGGGTGGATCCGGAGTCGTGCCGCTCATGGCGATGCTCCGGCACCGCGCCGCCGCGGGTATCAACGATCCGGCGCGACTCCTCTACAGCGCTCGCACCTACGAGCAGATCATCTACAGGGACGAGCTCGAGAGACTTGGGCAAAAGGACGGGCTGGCGATCTCGTACGCGTTGACACGTAGTCAGCCCCCGGGTTGGAAGGGCTACACGCGGCGGATCGACGATGCGATGCTGAAGGAAGTGAGCGGACCGCTGGGACCCGACGCGCTCGCCTACATCTGTGGTCCGACCGCGCTCGTCGAGGTGGCCGCGGATGGGCTCGAACGCGTCGGGCTGCCCGCAGAACACATCCGCACCGAGCGTTTCGGGCCGACCGGCCCATGACCACCGGGCAGGAAGACGACCTCGTGCTCGATGGCAACGCGGTCGCGGGAACGCTCTCGGAGATCTACGGGGACGACATGACCACGGTCCTCGCCGAATGTGGCAGCTGCGGACAGGTCGATCACATTGGCGGACTCATCGCGTACGTCCATGCGCCGGGGGTCGTGCTTCGTTGCACCGCCTGTTCGACGGTGATGATCCGCATCGTCCAGACGCCGAAGCGCACCTTCGTCGACGTGCGCGGGAAGCGCATACCGGATCCGCCCGGAAAGGCATAGACCACCTAGGATTCCCGCGGGGAGCGGGAATTGGAACATCGATCCGAACGCCGCCTGGTCACCTGTGTATTCATCGACATCGTCGGGTCGACGAACCTAGGGCAACGTCTCGGCCCCGAGCGGATGCAGCGACTCCTCACCGAGAGCTTCCGCGAAATCAGTGCCATCGCGACGGCCGCTGGTGGAACCATCGAGAAGTACATCGGCGACGAGGTTTTTGTCCTGTTCGGTGCGCCCGCGGCTCACTCCGACGACGTGATGCGCGCCCTCCGCGTTGCGGAGGCGAGCGTGCACTGGGCCTCGACCTCGAAGAGCCCGATCAGTGTTCGCGTTGGAATCGAAACAGGCGAAGCCCTCGTCGATCTCGAGGCGGTCGGAGAGCGTCAGAGAATGGCGGTCGGCGCATGCGTAAACACCGCCGCGCGTCTCATGACGCAGGCCGATCCCAATACGGTCGTCGTGGGTCCGACCACATTCGCCGCGGCGAGCGACGCCGCGGAGTTCGAAGAGCTCGGCCCGCTCGAGCTCAAGGGTCTGGGACCGGTACCTGCGTGGCGGCTCAAGGCGTTCACCGAGACTCGCGAGGGTCAGCTTCCTATGGTGGGCCGGGATTCCGAGCTGGCGCAGCTCCGAAAGCTCTTCGACCGCGCGGCGAGCGGCGATCCGAGTCTCGCGGTGCTCACGGGTCCACCAGGGATCGGAAAGACGAGGATCGTTGAGGAGTTCGCGAGCTCGGTCGCGGCGGAGGCCACAGTCCTCGAGGCGCGCTGCAGGCCCGGCACCGAGGTCGGGACGTCGCCATTGCGTCAGCTGCTCTCGAATGTCGATCCGGCAAGCGTTCCGCCGGCGGTCGCGTACAGCGCGGGGCTGCGGCCGGACGCACGGCTCCTCGCGCTGAATGGGCTCGATCGACGCACGACGATCCAGAACGCGTGGCGTGAACTCGTTGCGGAGCTCGCGCGCGAGCGGCCGGTCGTGATGTGCATCGAGGACCTCCACTGGGGCGAGAGCGAGCTCGTTCGCCTGATCGATGCCCTGACGCTCGGCTCCAGCCTTCGTTTCATGGTGCTAGCGACCGCGCGGCCGGAGTTCCCTGGCATGCCGCTGCTTCGACCGGGCGACAGCCGTCTCTTCATTGAGCTGCAGCCCCTCGACGCCAAGTCGGCGAACACTTTGGCGCAGGCCGCAGGAGCCCGTGACATCGACATCGGCCGGGCCGAGGGTCATCCCCTCTTCATCGTTGAACTGGCGAGAGCCCGCGGGTCCACGGAGTCGCTCCCCGTCACGTTGCAGGCGGCGATCAGCGCACGCCTGGACGAGCTTCCGACCGCCGATCGCGAGCTCTTGCAGAGCTCGGCGGTGATCGGTGAGACGTTCGACGCTCGCGGTGCCGCACTGCTCGCGGGCCGCGATCCTGCGGAGGTCGCGGGAACCCTGGGTCGCCTCGCGCACCTTCGATACGTGCACGCCATCGACGGGCATTTCCGCTTCCAACACGCGCTCGTCCACGACATCGCGTACGGGCGTCTGCCTATAGGGACGCGTCTGCGTCTTCACGCGCAGTACGCGCGCGAGGGCCTGCGCTCGGACGACGTCGAGAGGCTGGCGCATCACTGGTGGCAGGCCCTCGGGCC
>JALYLL010000350.1 GCA_030774255.1 Chloroflexota bacterium
TCGCGATGCCCAGCGCCGGCAGCACCGGGATGCCGCCCACCGAAAGCGGCACGCGGAACGGCCGTTCGCGCGTCGGCTCGCGGCGCCGCAGCACGATGAGCGCGAGATTCACCGCGGCGAAACCGAGGAGCGCGGCGAACGACGACACGCCGGCCAGCGCCGCGATCCCGCCGAGCGGCAGCGCCGCGACCGCGAGCGCGGCGACCGCGAGCGCAAGCGCTTCCACCCAGGACGAGATCCGCATCTCGACGGTATCGACCAGCGTCCCATCGAGATCGAACAGCACGGCATCGGGGAGCGGCAGTCGGGCCAGGGCGTCGAGCAGCCGACCTACGGTCCCGCCGCCGGTCGAAGGTCCCGGCGCAGGAGGACCTCGCCCCAGCGGATCTCGCCGGTCCGGTGGAAGGCCGCCCGGTCCGCGTCCGTGACGATGTCGCGCAGCTCGACGTGCCCGCTGGTCATGTCCCGCAGCTTAATCGACGCAAGAGCCGAGTCACTCGACGAGGGGTCTACCTCCGGACCAGTCGCCGGATTCCCCACGCGACGGCCGCAAGGAGCGCAGCGAGGCCGGCGATCCATAGCGCGTACTGGGCGAGATAGAACGGGACCTCGACGGGCTCCGGCGGTTGGTCGCCCGCGAGTGTCGACGCATCGCGGCGGATCCGCCAGAGGGTCCCCGTCCCCGCCTGGATGCGGATACCCTCCTTCTCGGGCGCGATATCGATCTCGCCGAAGTCCGTGACATACAGCGCATCGTCGGGCCCGAAGGCGCAATGTGACGGTCGCTCGAACCCGTCATGCGGCAGCTTCGATGCCGGCCCCTGGATCCGGTTCCGAAGCCGGCTCCGAGGTGCGGCGAGAGATCGGACGGTCGGATGAGGACGACCGCCGTCTTGGGCCGGGGACCGTTCACAGACGTGCGCCGTCCATGTGGTCCGCCACCGCGCCACCCGCGGTCGCCTCGGCCGTCGTTCCCGCCGCAGGCTCGGCCTGGAGGCGTCCACCGCGAACGGTCGCGCCGACGACCATCGCGGCGGCGATGAGGACCACGTTCTTGATGATGTACTGGCCCTCGAGGGTTGGCGCGTACGGAAATCGGGTGAACGTCTCAGCCGGGAAGAGCAGGAGCGGGGTGAGCGTGCCGATCATCTGCAGCCCCATGAGGAGCAGGGTGCCACGCAGGAAGCGGCCGCTCAGGAGCCCGAGCCCGATCAGGCATTCCCAGGCGGCCAGGACCGGGACCGAAAGCGCGGGCCCGACCACGCCACCGCTCAACTGATCGATCGTCCGCGCGGCAAGGTCCTCGGCGGGGCTCAGGCCCGGGATGAACTTGAGGGCGCCGAACCAAAGGAAGACGACGCCGAGCGAAAGCCGCACAACCGGCACGCCGGAGCGAGCGAGGACGGCCGTGACCCGGCGGTCGATCCGGTCGAACCGGGTGCGCCAGCCGCTGGCGAGATGGGGATGCGCATCGGAAAGGGACATCTCTGCCTCACGTAGGAGGGTCCGGGGCGATCCGATGCCCGGGATCCACTGTCTTGGTACCACCCTTCATTTTGCGCGATGTGTCCCGGGCGGCCGCGCGCCCGAGGCCGCCGAACGGCGATCCCGGCAGCCCGGCCACTTGCGCGGGAACTTCGCGCTCGCGACCTTGCCTGGTCACGACCCCCTGGCCGCCGCCGCCCTGGGCGATCGTCTCGTGGACCATCCGGACGGCTCGTTCTCGCAGCTCGGTCGAATAGCGGCGCTGCGACGGGTGCCTGGTTCTGGTGGCTGTGCTCTGCCATGACTCCATTCAGGGCCAGGTCGCCGGCGGCGTCTTGCACATCGGCTCCGGGCCGGTATCGAGCCATGTGGCGAGGCAGGGCGGTCGCCAGGCGCAATAGCCCCGCCCGCGCTCGGCCGATCGGAATATTGAAGCCCTGTGCCCACAGCAGCCCTGCGAGCATCCGGTGGTCGCGGACGCTGGATAAATACCGGAGTTGGCACAGGGCCAGGAGCTGAGCTCCGGTCTCCACGGGGTAGGTGACCGATCGCCGCCCGAGGCCCGTGTACTCGACTCCGGCCTTGGGTAGCAGGCGCTCTCGCAGCCAGTCATGAATAGCGCTCGACGTGACCCTCGTCGAAGCCGTTTGCGCGGGCGTAGGCCGCGAGGTCGTCGTACCGGGAGGCCGACGATCTTGCGGTACCTGAGGGACTAACCGTGGTGGCCTTCCACTGCGGGCACTTTCACTGTTGGATCTCGAGCGACCCAGCAATCGCTCGCTCTTTCGGGCGGTCGCGCGGTCCTTCGGCGCAGCAGGGCTTTGAATACCCGAGCACGAAAGGCCCACAAGTGGAGACCCCTCGGGGGCGCCGATGGGGCGGTGGCGCTTTTGGCTACAACGCCAGCTCTTCGCGCGGGTCCACGGCGAGCGTGTCGGCGAAAGGCGCGAGGTTCTCGCGATGCAGCGCGAGTTCGTCGGCGAGATCTTGGAGCGTGAAACCCCGGTTGGCCGCCAGCAGGCCAAGCTCGAACCACAGGATCTGGTGGTCTGATCAGACCGTTGCTACCAGATGTTGTGGTGTTGGCTGGCGAGGAAGGATTCGAACCTTCGATCTCCTGATCCAGAGTCAGGTGACCGATTTTCGCGATTCCTCGCTCGTCTTGAGCACGAAACCAACCGATTTCTGCGCCGAATTTTACCGAGTCTGGTGACCCATCGCAAACGTGGTCAGGTTGCCACGAGCGGGTCCGGCTTCGGAGACGGCCGTGTTCGCTCGCGCATACTGACCGGCGATGAGGATGTGAGCGGGCGGTTCGAGGGCGAGACCGACCCGCGCGCCCTCAACGCGCCAATTCTCGAGTTCGACCCGACGCGCGAGGCGATCATCGAGGCCACCCGCGTCCCATACATCGCAGGGCGAGATGGCGAACAGCGCGAGATGCCGCCCCGTGTGGTTCTCTGCTACTTCCAAGACGTCATTGAGAAGGTCGTGCGTGAGCACGGAGCACGACCGTTGGCGCGGTTGCGATCCGAGATCGGACCCAACGACGTCTACCTGTTGGAACGCGAGGTCCCGATCGCGCTTGCGCATCCAGGCGTTGGAGCACCCCTGGCGGCTGGCTTCCTCGAAGAGCTAATCGCCTTGGGCGGACGAGCCTTCATTGCCGTGGGTGGCGCCGGGGCCCTTGTACCTGAGCTGACGCTCGGCCACGTCATCGTGCCGACCGCGGCGATCCGAGATGAAGGCACGAGCTACCACTATCTGCCCGCGTCACGGGAGGTCGAACCGACACCGCGCGTCCTCGAGGCAATCCTCGCGACGCTGACCGAGCGCGAAGTCCCGTTCGTGAGGGGCAAGACCTGGACCACAGATGCCATCGGCGATCATCAGCGAATCCTCGGCCCGATCGCTCGTAGGGACCATCGCCTAATCGTCCTCGTCGTCGACCGTCGAGACAGACGAGGCCGCTCGCAGGATCAGTCGAGCGTGATCGGCGGACCGTACCAGACGCTGGCGGCGATGATCACATACAGACCCAGGAGCGCAAGGC
>JALYLL010000351.1 GCA_030774255.1 Chloroflexota bacterium
TGGTCTTTCAGCTTCAACCGTAGGTTTCGGACGTGGCGATCGACGACGTTGCTCCCGGCGACATAGTCGGCGCCCCACAGCGCGTCCAATATCTCTTCGCGTCCGAGCGTCTGGCCCGGATTCGACGCCAGCAGATAGAGGAGCGCCTGCTCTATCGCGGTCAGCTCGGGGCGGAGCCTGCCGACCTTCACGTGCTGATTCAGGAGGTCGACCTCCAGGCCGGCGACGTTGATGACGGGGATGAAAGCGATGCCGTCGCCGTAGCTCCGCCGCATCAAGGCGAGCGTGCGGGCCACGAGCTCTTCGGGAACGAACGGGACCGTGATGATGTCGTCCGCGCCTCGATCGAAGGCGGCGAGCTTTGTCTTGAGATCCCCTCGCACGCTGAACACGATGGTCGGTACCCGTTTGTTCGCGACGCGTTGCCCGATAAGGTCGAGGCCGTCCGCGTCGTCGGCGTCGAGATCCACGAGGAGAAGGTGCGGCCGCCAGGACTCGAGCTCGGTCTTCGCGCTCTCCACGTCTTTGGCGATACGCGTGACGTATTTGCCGTGATTGAGCGTGAGAGCGACGAGGTTCGCGAGCGGTCGATCGACCACGACCAACACCCGCGCGGGCCCCAGGAGCTGGTTTTTCTTCACGTGGCGAGTCTACTAAGGCGATGAAGGGCCGTAATCGGCTTCACCGTCTCAGAACGAGGCCGATCTTTCCGAAAGTGGCCCGGGGTTCCGCAAAGACCCGCACGCCCCCCGCTCCGTCCCGCACGTGGTCGGGCGTGTGGTTTTCCGCGACGAACTCCATCTCCTGAAGCTGCGGGTGCGCGGCGAACAGGCGCGCACCCATCTCGTGGACCAGGTGTTGGATCGAGCGGCTGTTGAACTCGTGGAAGATGCGCTCGATCTCGTCGCGAACAGCACGCGGTCCGAGGAAGCCCGCGCCCTCGGCCACGCCGTTCCTCAGATCGCTGTAACGCCAGTACACATCCATGCGGATCGTCAGGGGCCGATCGGTGAGCTCCGGGAGCGTCGTGTAATCGTCGCGCGCGAACGTCGCGAACGAGCTGCCCGTCGTCTTCACGAACCTCATTCCTTCCCACCCGCTGCGCGCGGCGGTGATCTCGGCCTTCCCGTCGACCGCGTCGACGGCGACCTCCGCGACCGCGCGGTCGCCGCGGGTCGAACGGAAAAGCACATCGCTCGGGCCGCGTTCACCGGCGGCCGCGTCCAATGGCACCTCGCGCGCCGACACGCGAAGCGCCTCCATGACGGGATAGGTCTCGATGAAGCGCCGGCCGAGAAAGGCGCAGAGGCCAAGGAGCGTTCCGCCGGTGTATTCGGCCGCCATCGCGTACACGAAATTCTTCATGGTGTCGGTCGCGACGACCTCTCGGTTGTCGCCCTCGGTGTACGCGGAGACGAAGCGCTTCCCGAAGACGTCGATGTCGACCGACGCGGCGAGCGGCGCCATCTCGCGGCCTCCGAGCCGGTAAAAGAGGACGTGGGCCTTGCCGTAGCTGATCTCGGTCGAGGTCACGGCGCGATGCGCTCCAAACGATCGCGTGTGATCGCGAGGAACTCGACGATGCCCGCCGCGAGCTCATCCTCACGCGAGCGCCGGAGGCGTTCGCGCATCACGGGCACGATCTCGGCTTTCGAGCGGCCTGCGACGAAGATCACGAAGCGGAACCCGAACGTGCGCTCGTATTCGTCGTTCATCGCGGCGAGCTCTCGGAGGGTGGCTACGTCGGCACCGCCGCCCTGCTCGCTCCGCGAGAGCGCGGACAGGGACGCGGGGTCGGCTCCGATCCGGGGGTGAGCATTCAGCACGCCGATGCGCTCGGCTTCCGGCATGATCGCGATCTCAGAGCGGGCCGATGCAACGATCGCCTCGGGGTCGCTCCCGCGGACGCGCTCGGCCAGCGCAGGAGCGCGCTCGAAGACCGCTGCGAGCTTGTCCGGCGCGATCGTCATCACGACCCGCGGTAGCTCGTCACCCCGAAGGGCGTGACGAGGAGCGGAACGTGATATTTGGCGTCCGAGCCGATCTCGATGTCGAGCGCTATGCGCCGGAAAAAGTTGTTGACCCCGAGCTCGAAAATGAGCCGGTAGCGTCCGGGACCCAGCGAGCCGGCCAGCTGCGGGACGCGCCCATCGACGTCGGTCATGCCGCGCGCGATCACGGCGCCGTCCTTCTCCAGCGATACCGCGACGCCCGCCGCGGGGCGCCCGCTCGCCGTGTCGAGGACGTGCGTGGAGAGGGTCGCCATGCGCGGCCGGTATCGTACGCCCGCGATGACGATGCTCCGCATCACGGCCGGACCCTTCACTTTCAAGGCCCGCCTGGAGGACCAGGACGCGCCAAAGACTTGCGCCGCGATCCGAAAACTGCTGCCCCTCCGAAGCAAGCTGGTCCACTGCCGCTGGAGCGGCGAATCGACGTGGGTCCCGATGGGGGAAAAGCGACTGGGCGTCGATTTCGAGAACCACACCAGCCATCCCTCACCTGGCCAGATGCTGGTGTACCCGGGAGGCTTCTCGGAAATGGAGATCCTTTTCCCGTACGGTTCGACGATGTTCTCGAGCAAAGTCGGTCAGCTCGCCGGGAATCATTTCGCGACGGTGATCGAGGGAAACGAGCATCTGGCAGAGATCGGTCGGCTCACGCTCTGGGAGGGCGCGCAGGACTTCAGCATCACCGAAGAGTGACCGCTAAGGCTGAGCTCGCGATACGTGGGGCGCTCGTCATCTCCGATGGCGCCTATGCCCGCGACATCCTGATCCACGAGGGGCGGATCAGCGCGCTCGTCGAGCCCGGCGCTTCGGAGGCGCGGCGCGAGATCGACGCGCGAGGCCTGCTCGCGCTGCCGGGCATGGTCGACGCGCACGTTCACTTCAACGAGCCTGGCCGAACGGACTGGGAAGGATGGGCGAGTGGAAGCCGCGCGGCCGCGGCTGGAGGCACCACGACGGTCCTCGACATGCCGCTCAACTCGGTCCCGCCGGTGCTCGACGGCGACTCGTTCGACCAGAAGAAGGTGGCCGCCGAGAGCGCGTCGGTCGTCGACTTCGGACTCTGGGGCGGACTGGTCGACGCCGACCCGGCGAGCCTGCGCGAGCTGAGTGACCGAGGCGCGGTCGGCGTGAAGGCCTTTCTTTGCGACAGCGGGGTCCCTGAATTTCCCGCGCTGCATCCGGAAGACCTCGTGCCGGCGCTCCGCGCGGCGGCGGACGCCGGTCTCGTCGTGGCGCTCCACTGCGAGGACGACGCTCTCGTTCGCGAGGCGACGGCCCGCGTCCGCGGCGAGGGGACCCACGACTCCGCGGCCTGGCCACTCTCGCGGCCGCCGCTCGTCGAGATCCGAGCGGTGGCGGCCGCGTGCGCGGCCGCGCGCGAGGCGGGTGCGCGCATCCACGTCGTCCATCTCTCCGCGATGGAGGCGCTCGGTGCGGTCGGGGCCGCCCGGGACATGGGCACCGACGTCAGTGTCGAGACCTGTCCCCACTACCTGACGTTCGACGACGGCGATCTCGCGCGGCAAGGCGCGGCGCTCAAATGCGCGCCGCCGATCCGCGACCGCCGCAATCGCGACGCCCTCTGGCGCGCGCTGCTCGACGGAAAGATCGACTTCGTCGCGTCGGACCACTCGCCCTGCCCGCCGGATCTCAAGTCATCGGCCGACATGTTCGCGGCATGGGGTGGCATCGCCGGCGCCCAATCGCTTCTCCACGCCACCTTCACCGGAGCATCGACGCGGGCCGGCGATGCGTTCGACGTCCGCAAAGTCGCGGGCTTCGTGGTCTGGCGCCTCTCTGCGCGACCCGCGAAGCGCTTCGGCCTCTGGCCGCGCAAGGGCGCGATCGCGCCGGGCTCGGACGCCGACGTCGTGCTCTTCGATCCGGACCGCGAGTGGACGCTCGACGAAGAGGCCTCGCGCACGCGCGGAGTGGACCCGTACATGGGCCGCTCGTTCCGCGGGAAGG
Source organism: Chloroflexota bacterium (assembly GCA_030774255.1). GTDB lineage: Bacteria > Chloroflexota > Limnocylindria > P2-11E > P2-11E > 3-1-20CM-2-70-9. The sequence continues at coordinate 3,981 of JALYLL010000351.1, forward strand.
TGGTCCGCACGCTCGTCGGCGGTCGCACGGTCTATAACGAGCGCGAGACCGTAACCAATCCCGTGCGCGGGCGATTCATCCCGCGAGGGGAAGTGGCAGAAGGATGAGCGCGATCACGACGCGCGCACTGGTCGAGATCGACGAGCGCAGGCTCCTGCGCCGTCTCGACGATCTTGCGCAACGGGGCGCGCTTCCCACTGGCGGCATCTACCGGCCGCTGTACTCGCCTGCCTGGACCTCCGCGATGGACCTCGTCAGCACATGGATGAAAGAGGCTGGCCTTCTCGTCAAGCGCGACGCGGTCGGAAACGTGTGGGGACGGATCGAGGGATCGCGCGGCGGGCGCGTGATCGCGACCGGCTCCCACATCGACACGGTGCGGGGCGGCGGCGCGCTCGACGGAGCGCTCGGCGTCGTCGCGGCGGTCGAAGCGGTGAGCAGCCTCTGGCAGCGGTTCGGCCGATCCACCCGAATCCTCGAGTGCGTCGCGATCTGCGAGGAAGAGGGAAGCCGGTTCGACACGAACTTCTGGGGCGCTCGGGCGATCGCCGACCGGCTCGAACCGGGTGAGGCCGATCGCGTGCGCGACGGCGACGGCGTGACGCTCGGCGATGCGATGCGCTCGGTTGGCCTCGATCCCGCGACCGCCGCGACCGCGGTGCGCCGCGATCTCGACGTTTTCGTCGAGCTCCACATCGAGCAGGGACCCATCCTGGAGGATCACGGACCGCGACTCGGCGTGGTCACGACGATCGCGGGGACCGCGCACTTGGAGATCACGGTGCGTGGCCAGCCCGATCACGCCGGCGCGATGGCGATGGACCGTCGCCGCGACGCCCTCCTGGCGGCGTCCGCGATGACGCTGGCAATCGCCGACGCTGCCGTGCGCATGGGCCATCCCGCGGTCGCGACCGTGGGCACGATCGCCGTCGAACCGTCGCAGGTGAACGTGGTCCCCGGTCTCGCGCGATTCACTGTGGACACGCGACACCCCGATCCCGCGCTGCGAAGCGAGCTCATCGCCCAGATCGGGGAAGCAGTCAAGAAGATCGCCGCCGAACGTGGGTTGGCGGTGGAGATCAAAACGCTGCGCGACCGGCCGCCGGTGACCCTGTCCCCGCGCGTGGTCGATGTGCTTCGCCGCGCCTCCGTCGCGGCCGGCATGAATGCGCGCGAGATGACGAGCGGCGCGGGCCACGACGCGCAGGTCCTGACGGTCGCCGCGAATGCCGGGATGCTGTTCGTCCCGAGCATCGGCGGCCGTTCGCATTGTCCCGAGGAAGCGACGGCGGCGGAGGACGTCGTTCTGGGCACTCGCGTGCTCGCGACGGCTCTTCGCGAGCTCGCGTATCAGTCGTGAGCGTTCTGCTTCGCGGAGGCACGCTCCTGCCGATGCGGGATTCGCCCCGTCCGGTGACCGGCGACCTGCTGGTGAGCGGAACGCGCGTCGGCGGTGTCGGGCAGATCACGCCGCCCGCCGACGCCGAGGTCGTCGACATTTCCGGGTGCGTCGTGATGCCGGGCCTCATTCAGACCCACGTTCACCTGGTGCAGACGCTCTTCCGCGGGCTCGCCGAGGACATGCCCCTCCTCGGATGGCTGCGCACGCGGGTGTGGCCGCTCGAGGCGGCGCACGACGAGGCGTCGGTGCGCGCGAGCGTGCGCCTCGGTCTGCTCGACCTGCTCACGACGGGGACGACGACGATCCTCGACATGGGGACGACGCATTTCGGCGACATCGTCGCGGAGGAGCTCGTGCGAAGCGGCATTCGCGCGCGCTTCGGCCAGGCGATGATGGACACCGGCGAAAGCGTCCCCGCCAATCTCGTCGAGACCACGCGCGCGTCGCTCGATGCCGGCGGCGCGCTCACGAAGCGGTGGCACAAGGCCTCGAGCGGTCGCATCGCCTACGTGTACATGCCGCGCTTCGCGCTCTCGTGCACGCGCGAGCTCCTTGAGGCGGTGACGCAGCTCGCAAAGCTCAGCGACCTGCTCGTGCATACGCATTCCAATGAGAGCGTCGACGAGCGGAACGCAGTGACGATGGCGACCGGGCGATCGCCGATGCAGTACCTGCTCGACACTGGCATCGCGTCCGAGCGGACCATCATCGCTCACGGCGTCCACCTCGACGATTCGGAGATCGAGATCCTGAAGACGACGAAGACGTCCGTCGTGCACTGTCCGTCGTCGAATCTGAAGCTGGGCTCAGGCATCGCGCAGGTCGCGCGGCTGCGCAGCGCACGCATCACCGTCGGCATCGGCGCGGATGGCGCGGCATGCAACAACCGCCTCGACGGATTCGAGGAGATCCGACTCGCGACGCTCCTGGCGCGCGTGGTGAGCGGCATGGGCACGTTGAGCGGCTACGACGCGATGGGCCTCGCGACGCGCGAGGGCGCGAAGATGCTGAAGATCGACGCCGAGGTCGGCACCCTGGAGCAGGGGAAGCGCGCGGACCTTGTCGTGCTCGACCTCGAGAAGCTTGATGGACCGGGCGGCGACCCCGTTGCGCGGATCCTGTTCGGCGGCGGATCGCGCGCCGTGCGGCACGTGCTGGTCGACGGCGAATTCCTAGTGCGTGACGGGGCGCCGACCAAGATGGACGCGAACGAGGTGCGCGCTAAAGCGGCCGAGCAGCTTGGACCGCTTATGAAGCGAGCCGGGCTGGCCTAGTCGCACCGGCGATCGCCCGCCGAGCACCGAAACCCTCTTTACGTGGCGCCGGACCCCCCGGCCTCCGGCCGGTGCCCCACCGGTCGCTCCGCGCCCAGGGGCCCCTACCCCTGGGGCCCTCGGTGCTCGGCGGCTGCTCCGGCTTCTCGCTCCTAGCGCATGATCGAGGCGGCTCTTGTGTTCGCGGTTAAGCGGGCACCGCCTTGAGTGCCGTGACGTTCACGGCCGGCACCGGCCGTGAGAACCCCTTGAGGCTGAGGTCGCCGACCGATTCGACCTCGACATCGCCCTCGACCGCCGCGTGCATTCGCTGGCTCAGAAGGATCTGACCGCCCTTCGCCTCAGCGGCGAGCCGTGACGCGAGGATGACGACGTTGCCCACCGCGCCATAGTCGTAGCGACCCTCGAATCCGATGCGACCGAGCGTCGCGTACCCGACCGCGATCCCGACACCGAAGTTCAGCTCGTACCCGCGTTTGCGCCAACCGGTCGCAAGTCCACTGAACCGTTCACGCATCGCAACCGCCATGCGGACCGCCTGTAGCTCGTGATGTTCCGTCGGTACCGGGTCGT
>JALYLL010000352.1 GCA_030774255.1 Chloroflexota bacterium
GCCCACGTCGCCGACGCGATCGTGACCGAAGCGCTCGCGCGTTTCGTCGTGGGCTGCGATCCGCGGGAGCCCGACGTCATCCTCGCGCGCGCATGGGCGTGGCTCCGCCGCCGCCAAGGCACGACCTGGCTCGTGGCGCAGGCGATGAGCGGCGTCGAGATCGCACTCTGGGATATCGCCGGGAAGCTTGCGGACCGTCCGGCCTACGAGCTGCTCGGCGGTGGCGGCGCGCCCGTGCCCGTGTACGCCAGCGGGAACTTCATCTCTCAAGGTACGGCCCAGGTCCATCTCGAGCACTTCGAGCGTTTCATCTCGCGTGGCGTGCGCGCCGCGAAGGTCCGCCTCGGCGCGAAGTGGCAAGAGGAGCTCACAACGCTCGCCGATCTGCATCGGGCCTTCGGTCCGGGCATCACGATCTTCATCGACGGTAACGAGGCATTCACGCCGAAGACGGCCGCGCGCATCGCGCCGCGGCTCGCCGAGTGCGGCGTCGGCTTCTTCGAGGAGCCCTGCCCGCGCGACGATCGCGTCGGCCTCGCGCGCCTGGTGGCAAGCTCGCCCGTGCCGATCGCGTACGGCGAACACGTCTTCGGTCTCGCCGGTTTTCTCGAGCTCGCGGAGGAGCGCCTCGCCGACATCTGGCAGCCCGACGCGGCGATCTGCGGTGGGATGTCGGAGCTTCGGCGCATCGCCGCGCTTGCCGCGGCACGGGGCCTGCGCCTCAGCCCGCACTCGGCCGGCACACCGATCGGTCTCGCGGCGAACCTGCACGCCGCATCCGGTGCGCCGGCCCTGGCGTGGCTCGAGATGAGCGCGCGCATCGATGAATTCGTTCCCGCGTTCATCGGCGGCGCTAACGTATCGACCGAGATGATCGTCGACGGAACGCTCCGTCCACCGGCCGGACCCGGCATCGGCATCGAGCCGAGCCCCGATCTCGCGGAGCGTTACCCGTATCGCGTCCCACCGCCGGTTCGAAATGCTCCGGCTCTGTATCAGGGGTCGATCTGATGGTGAAGACCGACCCGCGCTGGATCGAGCCCGGACCGCGGCCCATGCTCATCGGGGGCAAGTGGCGGACGGGCGAGGGCGGCAAGTCGTTCAAGGTGATCAGTCCATTCACGAACGAGACGCTCACCACCATCTCTGAGGCGTCGGCGGCGGACGTCGACGCCGCAGTGCGCGCCGCGCGGACGGCGTTCGACTCAGGTCCGTGGCCGCGCATGTCGCCCAACCAACGGGCCGACATCCTCGCGAAGGTCGGGCGCCTGATCGAGCGCGAGCGCGATCGCCTCGCGTACATCGAGGCCGCGGACATGGGCAAGCCGATCTCAGGTGGCTACCAGCATCTCGGGCAGGGCATTTTCGCGTGGGACTACTTCTCCGGAAAGGCGCGCGACCAGGCCGAGGAGATCGTGCGCGTCGCCGCGGGAAGCCACTTCAACTACCGCATGCACGAGCCGGTCGGCGTCGTCGCCGAGATCATCCCGTGGAACGGTCCGGCCGTGTCGGCGAGCCAGAAGCTCTCGGCGATCCTCTGCACCGGCAACACCGTTGTGCTCAAGCCCTCGGTGGAATCGACGCTGAGCGTCCTGGTACTCGGCGAGCTGCTCATGGAAGCGGGGATACCCGAGGGTGTCGTGAACATCGTGAGCGGTCCCGGTGGCACGGTCGGCGACGCGCTCCTCCGCCACCCGGGAGTCAACATGGTGTCGCTCACCGGCAGCGTCGAGACCGGTCGTCACGTCATGGAGCTCGCGGCCGCGGGCCTCAAACGCGTGGCGCTCGAGCTCGGCGGCAAGAACCCGAACATCGTGTTCGGGGACGCGGACCTCGATGCCGCGGCGATGTGGGCGGGCATCGCGGCGTTCAGCAATGCCGGCCAGGTGTGCGTGTCCGGCTCGCGGCTCCTCATCGACGAGAAAGTCCACGACGACCTGGTCAAGCGGGTCGTCGAACACGCGAAGGCTCTGAAGATGGGCGATCCGCTCGACGAGAGCACGCAGCTCGGCCCGCTCGTCTCGCGCAAGCAACGCGACCGCGTCCTCGAGTACGTGCGCATCGGCGTCGCTGAGGGCGCTCGCCTCGTCTACGGTGGCGACGCGCCGACGGAGCCGGCACTCTCGCGAGGGAACTTCGTCCGACCGGCGATCTTCGACGGCGTCCGTGCCGACATGCGCATCGCGCGCGAGGAGATCTTCGGGCCGGTCCTATCGGTGATGGAGTTCCATGACGAGGCCGACGCGCTTGCCCTCGCGAACGGTGTCGAGTTCGGGCTCGCCGGCGCTGTGTGGACGAGCGACATTCAGCGAGCGCTGCGCGTCGCGGGCCGCATCGACGCCGGTCAGGTCTACGTGAACGGCTATTACAGTCCCGCGATGTCCGAATCCCCGGCGGTCGGGCACAAGCAGAGCGGGGTCGGCGAGGCCGGCTACCTCAAGTACACGGTCCCGAAGACGGTGTTCGTTCGTCTCCAGTCCTGATGCCAGCCAGGCGCGCCGAGCATACGGACCACGCGGAGCACCCCAGCCTCGCTCGCATCGGGACTTTCAGCGACGGCCTGTTCGCGATCGCGATCACGTTGCTGGTACTGGCGATCCGCATCCCACATCCGACCGACGCCGACGCCGGCCAGGGGCTACTGACCCTGTTGACCGAGCAGTGGAGAAGTTATCTCGCCTTCGTTCTCAGCTTCATGCTCGTCGGGATCAACTGGGCGAATCACCGGGTGATGTTCAAGACCTTCGCCCGCGCCGACCACACGCTCGTCTGGCTGAACCTTCTGTATCTCATGGTCGGGGTCGTGTTCATACCCGTTCCGACGGCGGTCCTTGGCGCGTGGCTGGGCGACCCCCATAACCAGGTCGTCGCCGCGGTGTTCTACGGGGCGGTCGGCACCGTCGGCGCCGTGCTCTTCGTGCTGCTCTGGTGGTACGGGGCGTACGTCGCGAAGCTCACCTCACCCGAGCTCACCGCCCAACAGCGCCGCGCACTCTCGATCACCTGGGCTCCAGCGCCGCTTGTCGTCGCGCTACTCACAGCGGTCGCTTTCGTCAGCCCGCCGGTGGCCGTGGCGGGCTATCTGGCCATCGTAATCGTGTACGCGCTGCCGGTCGCGAGATTCCTGAGCCGCGACTAGCGGCCGCGAAGATACGCGTCCTGTCCTCTTATCCAGTCCTCTCGCGGCGGGCTGAAGACGTCGAGATCGTATGTATCCTCGAGCGCGACGGCTTCGTGCGGCACGTTGGCCGGGATCACGAGCACCTCTCCGGCCTTGACGTCGTGCACCTCGGAAAGATCGTCACCGAGACGGAGACGTAGCGCACCCTCGACGATGAACGAGAGCTGCTCGGCCGGATGCACGTGCTTCGGCACGGTCGTTCCCTTCTTGAGCCAGATCTGCGCGAGCATCGCCTTCTCGCCGTAGAGAAACCTCCGCTGCACGCCGGCCATCAGGTCCTCGCGCGGCGAATCCTCCCAGCGAACGCGGCGCCCCTTCGTCGTCAACGTCATCCTCCCCGTCGTGGTGTGGCGAGGATACCGGCCGGAGCGGTCACCGGTTTGTCGGTGCCAAGCTCGCGTTCGAGGAAGGCGAGCACGTGCTGCGCCCATTCATCGGGGTGTGTGGCGAAAGCCTTGACGTGTTCGCACCCGGGGACAACCCAGAGCTCCGTGCGCGGATTCCGGCTCGCTGCCTTGAGATCCAGTCCGTGATGGAGCGGGACGGTCGTGTCGTCGGTGCACTGGATGAAGAGGAAGGCACGCTCGGGATGGGCGGCGACGACCTTCGACGGTGTCACCTGCGAGATATCGAGATCGAGGAAGAGTCGCGCCATCAGCACGATGCCTGGTGTGAACCACGGCGGAAGGTTCGTGTATTTCGTCGCCGACTCGCTGACCACGGTGTTGGCGTCGGCGAACGCCGAGTCGGTGACGATCGGCCCGATCGAAGGATCGGCCTTCAGGGTCATCAGCAGGCTGCCGCCGCCGAGCGATTCGCCGATGATCGCGACCCGCGCCCTCTCGATGTCGGCCTTCGAGGCGGCGAGATCGATCGCCGCGAGAATGTCGCGCGGTTCCTCGATGCCGAGCGTGTATCTGGTCCCACCACTCTCGCCGTGACCGCGAAGGTCGAAGAGCAGAACCGAGTAGCCATGAACGAGAAGGAGCCGCGCGATCGCGGCCTCCATGAAGTCCGAGTTGACGCGATTCCTTCCGCGACCGTGGACGATGACCACGGCGCGATCGGCGCGAGCGATCTCGAACCACCAGCCTTTGAGGACGATCCCATCTCGGCTCTTGAACGTGACGTCCTCGTGCGTCGCCGCGATCGAGCTTGCAGGCGGATCGAGCGGCACGCGCTCGACCTGGGTCACCGTTTCCGCTACCCGAAAGGAGATCGCGAGGTACGCGACCAGAGCTGCGATAAAGGCGATCGCGAGAAAGTAGGGCGCTAGCCTCCGCGCTTGTCGCAACACGCGACGAATGTATGCCGCGGAGTAACGCGCATCCACCAGGCGCGTTGAATGTGCGACTCGAGGAAATCAGTCCATCCGACCCCCTGCGTCGAGCGGCCCGCCCCACCAGGCGGGCCGCTCCTTTTTCATTTCATGCGCTACCGCGCTGAGACCTGCGCCCCTAATTGCGCATCGGTCGGGTCGTTAGGCCGTGTGAGAAATCACTTCAACAGCTTCCCCTCCAACGCCGCCGGTCTCTCCACCGGCGGCGTTCTCTGTTTAGAGGACACGCTGTCGTGAAGCGCGAGTGTTCTTCGGGCCCGCTCGACGATCGGCTGATCCAGCATCCTGCCATCGAGCGCGACGGCACCCTCGCCCTTCCGTTGCGCCCCTTCGAACGCATCGATCACCCGTCGCGCGTAGGACACCTCCGCGGCGCTCGGGCTGAAGATCTCGTTGACCGTCTCGATCTGCGCTGGGTGGATGAGCGACTTTCCGGTGAACCCGAGACGCCGCGCCTGCACTGCGTCGCGCCGAAGACCGTCGCCGTCGGTGACGTCCGGCCAGATCCCGTCGATCGCCTGACGACGCGCCGCGACCGCGGCCACGACGACCGCTGAACGCGCGTACAGGAGCTCGGCCGCCTCGGCCTCCCGCTCCGCGGGGAGCCCCAGATCCCGCGCGAAGTCTTCGGCGCCGAACAGCAGGGCGATCACGCGATCGCTGGAGGCCGCGATCGCGCGCGCCTCGAGAAGCCCGCGCGCGGATTCGATCGAGGGCACGATGCGGATCGAACCACGCGCGATCCCCGCGGCGTCCTCTCGTTCGTCGAGATCGCGCGCAAGCCTGGCGACCTCGTCGGCGTGATCGATCTTCGGTGCGACGATCCCGTCTAGGCCGGAACGCAGGACCGCGGCGAGGTCGGCGTCCTGCGCAGCGGAGTCCCGGTTGACCCGCACGTAGCGCGCGGGACCGGCGCCGTTCGGGAGACCGAGCACCGAGGCGATCGCGCCACGGGCGCGATCCTTCTCATCCGGTGGCACGCCGTCCTCGAGATCGAGGATGGCGACATCGAGCGCGCTGGGCGCGAACTCGCCGAGACCGAGCGCGCGCTGGACCATCCGCGCGCGATGCCCGGGCACGAACATGAGCGAACGCAGCAGCAGCATCAGTACGACCGTGGCATGCCAAGCACGTTTTGCCCGAGGTACGCGAGCACGAGGTTGTTGCTGACGGGCGCCACGAGCAGGAGGCGAGTCTCGCGGAACTTGCGCTCGACGTCATATTCGGAGGCGAACCCATACCCGCCGTGCGTGTCGAGGGCCGCGTTCGCCGCGTCCCAGGACGCCTGCGATGCGAGCAGCTTCGCCATGTTCGCTTCAGGCCCGCACGGCTTGTCGTTGTCGAAGAGCCACGCGGCTTTGTCGCGAACGAGGGCCGCGGCTTCGATGCGCGCGTGCGCTTGGGCGATCGGGAACTGCACCCCCTGGTTCGCGCCGATCGGGCGCCCGAAGACGACGCGATCGGTCGCGTATTTGGACGCTCGCTCGACGAACCAGCGGCCGTCGCCGATGGCCTCCGACGCGATCAGGATCCGCTCGACGTTCCAGCTGTCGATGATGTGGCGAAAGCCCTGTCCCTCCTCCCCGACAAGGTCGCGGGCCGGGATCTCGAGGTCCTGAATGAAGATCTCGGTCGTGTGGTGGTTGAGCATCGTGCGGATCGGCCGGATGGTGATGCGGCCATCCGCCAGAGCACGTTTCAAGTGGACGATGAAGACGGAGAGACCCTGCGTCTTGTCCTCGAGCTCTTCGTACGGCGTCGTACGCGCGAGGAGGAGGAGCAGGTCGGAGTGTTCGGCGCGCGAGATGAAGACCTTCTTGCCGTTGATGACGTAGCGGCCACCCTTCTTCTTCACCGCGGTCGTGCGAAGCCGAGTCGTCTCCGACCCGGCTTCGGGCTCGGTGATCCCGAACGCCTGGAGCCGCGTCTGGCCCTTCGCGAGGGCCGGCAGGTACTTGCGCTTTTGCTCCTCGCTCCCGTGCTTCAGGAGCGTGCCCATCGTGTACATCTGGGCGTGGGCACTCGCGCCGTTGCCGCCGGAGCGATTGATCTCCTCGAGAATCGCCGCAGCGTCGGCGACGTGAAGTCCCGATCCGCCGTACTCCGTGGGAATCAGCGCGCCGAGCCAGCCCGCCTTCGTCAGCGCGCGGACGAACCTCTCCGGGTATTCGCTCTTCCGATCGACCTCGCGCCAATACGGGTCGTCGAACTCAGCGCAGAGCTTCCGAACAGCGGCGCGGATCTCCTCGCGATCGGGATCGCTCGAGAAGTCCATCGTCAGTCCCGCGGCGACGGCGGCTCGCGACGAGGTGCGGCGGCGCGGGTCGGGACCATGAAGCTGCGGGTCATGATGAGAACGACGGTGCCATCGGGCTTGAACCCGCGCTGGCGCACCTTCACGATCCCCCACCCTTTCCT
>JALYLL010000353.1 GCA_030774255.1 Chloroflexota bacterium
GGCGCCAAATGCGCCAGCGAGAACGTGATCAGGGCCACGAAAAACATCGTCGGGATGATCAATAGGAGTCGCCGAATGACGTACCTAAGCAATGCGCACCGGTCTCGAACCGAGTGTATAACGCGACGCTTTCCGAATGCGTCGTCCAAAACAGAAGGGGCCGGCTCGCGCCGGCCCCTTCATACCAATCGCGAGCGCGATCGCTAGCTCTTCTTCGTCACGTAGGCATCGGTGAAGCGAGCTTCCTCGAAGCCGAGCGACGTGAGGTAGTAGTCCTTGACGTAAGGCTTCTGGAGCACCGGGTTCGCGTCGTAGTAGATCCACGCGGCCGGAGCGTCCTGTGAGAGAAGGCGAGAAGCCTGCTGGTAGAGATCGTCACGCTTCTTCGCATCAGGCTCCTTGTCGCCGTCGGTCACGAGCTTGTCGAATTGGGGATTGTTGTACCCAACCCTCGTCACCGTCGACTGTGAGTGGAACACCGTCGTCAGCCAGTCCTGCTGGTCGTAGTAGTCCGCGCACCAGCCGAGGAGGAACAGGGCGGGCGTCGTGTCCGGTTTCTTGACGAGCTGCGTGTATGTCGTGGAGTTGACCGGGTCGAGCCCCACGTTGAGGGCGAGATTGGTCTTCCACTGGTTCTGGAACCACTCGAGACGTGTCTTGGCGCGGGCACTCGATGCGTACGTGATCTTCACGCCCGCGAGTGCTGCCTGCGCGGCCGGAGTGGCCTGCGCGAGCGCGGCCTTCGCGGCCGTCGCGTCGAACTTCTGGAAGGTGTCGCCAGTGTCATTGCCGGGGATGCCCGGTGTGATGAAGGACAGCGCCGGCTTGCCGATCTTGATCACGTCGTTGATGTATGCGTCACGATCGAACGACTTCGCGAAGGCGACTCGAACGTTCTTGTCGGTGAATGGATCCTTCTTGGTGTTGAAGCCGATGTAGAACGTGCACTGACCCGGGCCTTCGACCCGCTGGGCCTTGAGGTCCGCGTCGGCGTCGATCGTACGAAGGTCTTCAGCCGCGATGCCGTAGACATCGAGCTCGTTGTTGCGATACGCCGCGAACGCGACCGCACCTTCGTTGATCATGACCTGGGTCCACTTCGCGAGCTTGGTCGGCGTGCGGAAGTTCGGGTTACGCGTGAACACCATCTTCTCGTTGTGCTTCCACTCGCTGAGGATGAACGGGCCGTTGCCGATGAACGTGGCCGGCTCGGTCCACTTCTCGGCGCCCTTGGTCACCATGTCTTCGCGAGCGGGAACGCCCACCCAGAGTCCAGCGATCGAGTTGAAGTACGGCGCCGGGTCGGTAAGGGTGAACGAGATGTCGCTACCGGTGACCTTGATGCTGTTCAGGAATGTGGCCTTCGCTGCCGCGAGCTTCGCGGGATCGTCCTTCTTGGGGTCCATGCCGTTCCACTCGCCGCAGCCCGCGACGATGTAGCCGGTGAACGCGTACGAGCCGGCGGTGGCCGGGTCGCAAAGCCGCTGCCATCCGTACTTGAAGTCGTTGGCGGTGAGGGCCTTGCCATCCGAGTACTTGAGGCCGTCGCGGACGGTGTACGTGTAGGTCTTGCCGTCGGCGCTGACCTTCGGCTGGTCCTTGGCCGCCGCGGGGATCGGCTTACCGGACTTGACGTCGAAGGTCATGAGCGCCTCGAAAACCTTCATGTTCACGCCGATCTCCTGAACGAACGACGACTGCTGCGGGTCGATGTTGTCGGGCTCGGAACCCATGTTGGTCACGAGCTCGCCGTTGGGGTCCGCCGCGGCTCCGCCGCTCGTGTTGGGGCCTCCGCCCTGCTGCGTGCAGGCGCCGACGACCACCGCCAGGAGCGTCATGAGCGATAAGAGCGGCCAGATGCGACTGCGAGTTTGGGTCAAAATTCCGCCTCCCTGTCCTTCTTTTATTGGGGTATGGCGCGATTCTGGGCCATTCTTAGTACCGTCGCTACCCAGCCACGGTTCAGCGGACCGAAAAACTCCACTCGTAGGCATTCCACGACAGGGCCGAACCTGATGGGGTGGGCTGAATCCCGGCGAGGTTTTGCGGCGCGACGTCGACCCGTAACTCCTGATAAAGCGGGAGTGCGGGAAGGGCCACGGTCCAGATCCGCTCCATCTCGGCGTAGATCGCGCGCTTCTCCGCGCGGTCCGGAGCTTGAGCCGCGAGACCGGCAAGTGCGTCGAACCACGGGTCGACGAGTCCGGTCCATCGGTCCGAAGCAAGCTGAGGATCGGCCGCTTCCTCGGACGTAAGAGCAAGATCGAAATGGCCGCTGCGCACCTCGTTCAAGAGGTCCGGGAGCGGACGTTCGCGCACATCGACGGCGACCCCGATCGCGGCGAGATCCCCGGCGACTCTTCGTGCGACGTCAATGCGAGCCTGCGAGCCCGCGGCGACGCCGAGGGTCGCGGTCATGCGCTCGCCCCCGCGTTCGATGATGCCGAACTCTCCTTTGCTGAATCCGGCTTCGGCAAGGAGCGCTCGCGCGCGATCGCGGTCGGGCCGCGCGGCAGGAACGTCCTCGGCCGCGGCCCACTGCGGCGGAAGGAGGTAGGTGCGCGGTACGCGTGCGCGACCGACGAACACGTCGTCCACGATCGACTGCCGATCGACGGTGAGCTCGATCGCTTTTCGCACGCGCGGATCACCGAAACGCTTCGGATCGGACCCGAATCGGAGAAGTGTCCCGGTCTCGGTAGGGACGTAGTGAGCCAGTAGATGCGTGCCATCGGCGAAGCGGTCGAGGGTCTTCGCCAGATCGGCCTCGAGCACGGGCCATGGCGCGATGTCGATGTCCCCACGCAAGAGGGCCTGGAGCGCGGCAGCGCGGGTCGTAAAGAAATGGACCTCGAGCCGGCCGAGCTTCGGCGCTCCGAGCACGTATCCCGGATATGCGGAGAGCGTGATACTCCCGGGAAGCCAGGCCGCGATCGCGAACGGGCCCGCGTGGACGGGCTCCCGGCCGTACGCGGTGCGCTGTTCGGCCGTCGCCTGCGCCAGGCGGTGGCTCGGCATCACGTGAGGCCCGAGCGCGTAGTCGTCCCATCGCTCGCCGTTCCGGTAGAGAACGCGGACGTCGCGCACTGCGAGCACCTGAACGTCGGAGATGCGGTCCGCGGTCCAGCGCGCCAGCGTCCCGGAGGTCGCGGCCTGATCCTGCTGCCACGCGAACCGCACATCCGTCGCCGTGATCGGGACACCGTCCTGCCACTTGGCGTCGCGCAATCGGAACGTTGCGACGAGGCGGCCGTCGGGCGCGTCGGCGTCGTCGGTCACGACACGCAGGCCACCGTTCTCAAGGGTCGGAACGGATTCAGCGAGTCGCGGGATGAGCTCGTCGTGAGCATCTCGCCGAACCAGCGTTTCGGTGACGGCCGAGGCGACGAAACGCGCGGATGGATCGTCATCGAATACGGTGCGCGGCTCGCCGACGAGGCCGACCACCACATCGCGTCGCGTCGGTGGCGCCGTCGAACAGGCCGTGACCAGGCCGACCACAAGCAGAAGCGCGAGCGATATGGCGCCGCGCGCGATTAGATCAGCGCGGCAGGGCGCCCGATCCCTTCTCGTATTCGACGGGGTCGTAGTCGAAGCGGCCACCCATCGGAAGACGCGTCGGGTCCGAAACGGTCGAGGAAGCATCGGCCTTGACGAGTCTGAGCCACCGGACGTAATCGATGTCGCCGAGAGGAGGCTGAGCGCGGAAATACTCCTGGACGATCGAGTGTGTCGGCGTGAGCGAGGTTGGCCGCGTCGACGGGTCCAGAGACGTTCCGACCGCGAAGAACGTCACTCCGACCATGACCGAGACTTCGGCCAGGCGACCGAGGAAACGCGCGCGAAGCCACGGGTTCGTTGCCGCGGCGCTTCTCGGACCGACCGCAAGGCGAACGCGGCCGGGCGCGATGATCGTCCGGCGCTCGCGGAGCGGCGCAAAGGCGCCGCGAAGCGCGACGTCGACGGGTCGGCCGTTGCGCAGTGCGTCCGCGCATTCGGCGCAGGACGCCGCGTGCGTCTCGAGGGCGATCCGCTCGCGCGCGCTGAGGCGATCCGCTCCGAGCAGATACGCCGCTTGGCGAGATTCACAACCGCGCGAGAAGAGATTCATTCGCCCTCGATGGGCACAGGTGCCGAGATCGGCTTGGGTGCCCGAAGTCCAGTAGCGATGACGGGTCGGCTTGGTTCGATGCCCAGCTCCGGATGTGCCGCAAGATGCGTTCGGAGGCGGCGCAGCGCGTAGTGCAGCCGGGATTTGACCGTCCCGACCGGACACCCGACGACCTCGGCGATCTCGGTGAGGTTCAGGCCATTCAGGTAGTGCAGCACCACCACGAGCCGGTGCTTGGGCCCGAGCTCGTCGACCGCGCCGAGCACGAACCGACGAAGCTCCGCCTGTTCCGCGACGTGCGAGGGAGAGCCATCCTCGTTCGCGGTCGCCTCTTCGACGGCGTCATCGAGAGAGGAAAGGACCACGCCCTTGCGCGGCCGCCGGTTGTACGAAAGGTTGACCGCGACTCGATAGAGCCAGGGACGCAGCGAGGCGTCCGGTTCGAGACGTGCGAGCGCGCGGTGTGCGCGGGCAAAAGTGTCGACGACGATCTCTTCGGCGTAGGACGGGTCTTTGGTGATCGCGAGCCCGAGGCGATAGATCCCATCGCGATAGCGGTAGAAGAGCGCGTCGAACGCGACGATATCGCCATCGCGCGCGGCGTAAACGAGATCGTGGTCGGTGCGGTTATCTCCCGCCGCGGGGTCGCGCTGTGTCTTCATACGGTGGGAACGTCCGGAAGGTAGCGGCGGATCCCGAGAAGCTTGCGATCGCCGCCGAGCCGGCTGCGCTCGACCACGCCACCCTTCATCGGCGCGTGGATGAACTCGGTCGCGCTCGTGGCGAGCGCGACGTGGGTCACGCTCTCGTCTCCGAAGAACATGAGGTCACCTGCTCGCGCCTCTTCCACCCTTCGGCCGAGCATGGCCTGTTGATCCGCGTCTCGCGGCAGGGCCACCCCGTTAAGACGGTACACCTGCTGGACGAGTGCAGAACAGTCCAAACCTAGTGCGGTGGTACCGCCCCATAGGTACGGAACGCCGATGAACGTTTCTGCAGTTTTCCGGTAGTCATCGGCCGTCGGATAGCGGTGCGGGAGCTGTCGAACGTCGACGAGGTCGGTTAGAGCGACGTATCCGGTGCGCCAACCGGGTCCGAGGTGGATCTCGCGCCAGCTATCCGGGCTCGCCACGGTCGCCGGCACGCTCGTCCCTGCCGACAAACGCGCGACCAGTTCGGCATCACCGCGGGGTGCGTCTCGAACGTCGGCGAGAAGCACGGCGACCACGTGTCTCTCGACGTACCCGGTGAACAGGGCCAGGTCATCGAGGTGGACCCAGCCGAAGTACTGATCCGCGCCCTGCACGTATCGCCACGAGTCATGCTCGCCGAGCACCGCGACGTTCTCGCCGTAGTGCGCCTGGTCGACAACCTCCCGATCCGCTGACGGCATCGATCGCATATCGGCAACGTCGCGCCGCACGATCGCGGTCTGAGGCCACACCATCGCGACGCGCGTGGACGCGCGGACTAAGTCGGTCGCTGCCACTTCAGCTTCGGGTTGCGCGCCGCGTGCACCTCGTCGAGTCGCGCCAGCGGCGCGTTCTTCGGTGCGGCTTTCACTGACGCCGGATCCGTCTTCGCCTTCTCGGCGATGCGGATCATCGCGGCGGCGAACGCGTCGAGCGTCTCGCGCGGCTCGGTCTCGGTCGGCTCGATCATCAGCGCCTCGGGTACGACGAGCGGGAAGTAGACCGTCGGCGGGTGGAAGCCTTCGTCGATGAGCGCTTTCGCGACGTCGAGCGCGGACGCGCCGAGCTTCTTCTGCCGCGTCGCCGAGAGGACGAACTCGTGCATGCACGGGCGATCGAACGCAACGTCGTACGAATCGCGGAGCTGCGCAAGGAGGTAGTTCGCAGCGAGGATCGCGTCGTTCGACGCCTCAGCAAGACCCTCTTCCCCGAGCGTCCGCATATACGTGTACGCGCGGACGAGGACGCCGAAGTTCCCGAGGAAGGTTCGGACACGTCCGATCGAATCGCCGAGACCGGCCGGCGGCTGGTCGTCGCGCGCGGTGTCGAGGTGATAGCGCCCCTGATCGTCGCGCACGATCCATGGTTTCGGCAGGAAAGCGCGCAACGGCTCCTTCACGCAGAGCGGTCCGGCGCCGGGCCCTCCCGCGCCGTGTGGGGTCGAAAACGTCTTGTGCACGTTGATGTGAATGCAGTCGAACCCAAGATCGCCGGGACGCGCGACGCCAAGCAGCGCGTTCATGTTCGCGCCGTCGCCATACACCAGACCGCCGACGGCATGGACGGCGTCGCACACCTCGCGCAGCCGTTCCTCGAAGAGACCGAGGGTGTTGGGGTTCGTCAGCATTAGGCCGACCACGTCGTCGCCCAACGCGGTCTTGAGCGATGCGAGATCGATGTTGCCGTGCGCGTCGCTCTTGACTGTAGTGACCTCGAACCCGCACATCGCAGCCGATGCCGGGTTCGTCCCGTGCGCGGTGTCGGGGACGATCACGCGGTGGCGCTTCGCTCCTTCACCGCGCTTCTGGTGGTACGCCTTGAACATCAGGATCGCCGTGAACTCGGCCTGAGCGCCCGCCGCGGGTTGCAGCGTGACCGCGTCCATGCCGGTGAGCTTGGCCAGCATCACCTCGAGGTCGGCGAGCAGCGTGAGCGCTCCCTGGACCGTGCTCTGCGGCTGCTGCGGATGCAGGTCGCCGAAGAGCGATGCGACGCGATCGTTGATCTTGGGGTTGTACTTCATGGTGCAGGAACCCAGCGGATACATGCCCGTGTCGACGGAATAATTGAGCTGCGCCAGGTGTGTGAAGTGGCGGACCACCTGCGGCTCGGTGAGCTCGGGAAGGCCGAGCGGCGCTTTTCTGGCGAACCCGGCAGGGATCTGCGCCGCGGCCTCCTCGCCGCCGCGGACGTGTCTGCCGGCGCGGCCTTCCTCGTGGATCTCGACCAGCAGCGGCTCGAGCGCGGGCATCGCCGTCTTCACGCCCGAGTCCGGGATGACCTGCGTGCGGATCGTCATCGGGCGGTGACGGTCTCGCGCACGCCCGCCGCGATGCTCTCGATCGCGGCCACGAGCGCGTCCATCTCAGCGTCTGTCGTCATCTCCGTGCATTGGATGATCAGATCGTCGCGATCGCCGTAGTGCGATGCCGTCGCTTCTACGAGGACGTTGCCCGCGAGGAGCGCGTTCCGCATCGCGTAGCCGCTGCCCTCAGCGCCCGCGGCGAGCCGCGGAACGCGCAGCGCGAACCGATCGAAGAAATCTCCGTCGGTCGACACGGCGCAACCGGGTAGCGCGCCGAGACGGTGCGCGAGGGCGTGCGCCTTCGCGACGCCAAGTCGCGCGGCCGCGGACAGGCCCTCCGGACCCATGAGCGCGAGGTAGATCGCCGCCGTGATCGCGGCGATCGCCTCATTCGTGCAGATGTTGCTCGTCGCTTTCTCTCTGCGGATGTGCTGCTCGCGCGTCTGCAGCGTGTTGACGAAGCCGCGCATGCCGCGCGCATCGTGCGTCTCGCCGACTACGCGGCCGGGCATCTGACGGACAAGTGCGCTGCGGCAAGCGAGAATGCCGAGGTACGGACCGCCGAAGCTCATCGGGATCCCGAGCGGCTGGCCCTCCCCCACCACGATGTCGACGCCGAGCGCTCCCGGCGGTTCGAGCAGGGCGTTCGCGTGCGGCTCCGTCACCTGGATGCAGAGCGCGCCCGCGGCGTGCGCGGCATCGGCGATCTCGCGCACGTCGACGAGTCCGCCGAACGCGTCGGGGTGCTGCACGATGAGGCAGGCCGCGCCGTCGGCGGCCGACGTGAGATCCCGCGTCGAAACTTCCACGATCTCGAGGTCGGGACCGCGGGAGTACGTTCGTACGGTGCGACGGAACTCGAAGTAGACCTCGCTCGCCATCACGACCTTCTTGCGTCCGGTGGTGCGAACGGCCATGAAGGCCGCCTCGGCGACGGCGGAACCGCCCTCGTACATCGAGGAGTTCGCGACGTCCATCGCGAGGAGCTCGCCGATGAGCGACTGGTATT
>JALYLL010000354.1 GCA_030774255.1 Chloroflexota bacterium
CAAGCGGGCCCGAAGCGAGGCTCATCGTTCGGGCGTCGCCGGCCTGGTCGACGATGTCGAGCGTATTCGCGAAGCGGTCCGCGAGCCAGAGGTACTGACCGACCAGGATCACGCTGTGCGACTCGACGTTCCCAGTGCGCGAGAGGATCTTCTTCGCCACCGGCTTATCGGGCAGGCCCGTGACCTGATAGAGGTTGAAGCTCGTCGTGGTGGTCGTGGCGCCGCCCTGCGCGGTCGTCCAGACCGTGTCCTTGACGAACGTCGCGCAACAGGACTGCGGTCCGATCGCTGACTTCCCGAGCGTTGCGATCGTCTTCATCGGCGTCGCCTGATAGTCGATGACGTACGACCCGCCGCCGCGCATCGGCACGTAGACGTAGCGGCCGTCCGGCGTGAACACCGGGATTACCGGAAGATTTCCAGGATGATCGGCGTCTTCGAGGAGCGAGAGGTCGAGGTCCGCGGCGCTGTCGAGCTTGTAGACCTCGTTCTTGAAATCGGCGCTGATGCGTTGGAGCCGCTTGCCGCCCTGATTCGCGACGATGATCGCGTCGCCTGCTGGCGTGACCGCGCTCGCGTGCGGCGCCGCGGGGCCCGCCGCACTGCCGGTGACCTTGATGCTCGCGACGATCTTGCGGTCTGACGCGCGGAGCACCTGCACGTGTCCGCTGTCCACGTACGAGATGACTGCGTGGGTCATCGCCGGATTGAACGCGATGCTGTGCCCGTGCTTCCCGACGCCGTCGCCGACGCCGAGCGCGGCCTCGCCCAGATTGACCGTGTACGCGGGTGCGGGTGCCGGTCCCTTGAGGTCCGCGCCTTTGTAGATGTAGAGCGTCCCGCCGCCGGTCGCTGTGGTCTCAGCCTGGTCGACCACCCAGAGCTCGTACGAGGGCGGCGCGGGGCTGGCGATCGGCGCCGTGCTCGGTGCTGCTGCGCGACCGCCACACGACGCGAGGACGATCACGAGAGCCGCAAGGAACCGTGAAACGCGCCCGAGGATCTCGATGCCCATGCCTTTCATGCCTCCGGGCCGCTCCCGTCGCCGGAGAGATTTACCTCCGGCGACGAGCCGGGAGGCATGTACCCGGATGAGCGGTCCGTGGCCAAAGTGCTGCGGAGCCAGCTAGAACTCCAATACATAGTTCCTATCTGAGCTATAACCTGTGGTCGCGATGCAGCTCGAGGCCCGCTTACGCGCCTTCGCCGCGCTTGCGCGCCGAGGTTCCTTCTCGGCGGCGGGCGAGGAGCTCGTCATCAGCCAGCCCGCGGTCTCGAAGCATGTCGCCGAGCTGGAAGCCGAGCTCGGGACGCAGCTCGTCATCAGAGGATCGCGTCGGATCCGGCTGACCCCCGCGGGCGAGTTCGTGGCGGACCACGTCGAGCGCGCTGAGGCTCTGGTGGCGCAGGCGGCGCGCGGTGCGCGATCCCTCGCGGGTGCCGAGACCGGCCGCCTCGCGATCGCGACCTCAGGTACCGGGATGTACCTGGCGGTCGCCGCGATCGCCGCGTTCCACGCAGCCCATCCCCGTGTCGAGCTCGACGTTCAGATCGGCACGTCGGAGCCCATCGTCGAGCTGATCCGCGCCCATCGTGCGGAGGTTGCGATCGTCGGAGGGTTCACCGCGGCGCGTGACGTGGACAGCGAAACGCTGCTCGAGGACGACATCGTCGTCGTCGCCGCACCGTCCGTCGCGCGGATGCGGCCGAGCCTTCGCGATCTCGAAGGTCTCACGTGGATCTCACGCGAGGAAGGCTCGTCGACGCGCGCTGCCTTCGAGGCCGCGTGGCGCGACCTCGGCATCAGCCCGTCAGGGCGGATCTCGCTCCCGTCGTGGGAAGCGGTGAAGCTCGCCGTGGCGAAAGGCGCGGGGGTCAGCGGGATCAGCCGCTACGCCGTGATGACCGAGCTCGCGGCAGGAACCCTCGCGATCGTGAAGGTCCCGGGCTGGCGCGTGCGCCGTCACTTCTCCCTGGTGCACGCGCGCGATATACCGCTCTCGCCGCCGGCCGAGCGCTTTCGGACGATCCTCCTCAGCGAGCTTGAGAATCTCGCGCGCGAAGGTCCAACTCGGCAAGGGCGAGCGCGGCCGCCGACGAAAGCTGCACGACCTCGCCGCGCTGCACGTACTCACTGATCTGGGTGCGCGGAACGAGGACGACCTCCATCTCCTCGAGGTCGCCGGATGCGGGCTCGGTCACCTTGCTCGTCGCACGCGCGAGGAAGATGTGCTCGGTCGCGACGAAGTAATTGCCGTCCACGACATAGCGTCCGAGTGGGGACCATTCGCTGGACGCATGACCCGTTTCTTCCCGGAGCTCGCGCTTGGCCGCCGCGAGCGGCTCTTCACCATCCTCGATGTAACCCGCTGGAACGGCGAGCGACACCGTTCGCGGGCCGTGCTTGTACGAGCGGATCAGGATCACTTCGTCGCGCTCGGTGATCGCAACGATCGCGACGAAATCCCGCGTCCGTACCCAGAGAAAGCCCTCGACCTCGCGCCCGTCGGGCAATCCCACGCGCTCCTCGCCGACCTCCATCCACGGCGGTCGCGATAGGAGCGTGCGGCGGGCCAGCGTGCGCCACGGACGCATCAAACGAGTTTGAGCATCTCAAGTTTCTGGCGGTCCGGTGCCAAGGCGGGTGCGAGCCGTTCCGCCATGTGAAGGGCCCCGTTTTAGATGGCTATGACGACGGCATCGGCGGGGCCAGGTGGCGAGGCCGGATATCTTCGGGCTCGGTTGCCTGCTCAGGGGGCGACAGGCTAACCATCTTGCAGCACCATGGGCGCGAATTGGTGGTTGGTGACCCGCGGTCGCGGGCGTCCTACGAGCGCCGGATACGCATCGCGTCCGAGGCCGCAAGCTGGGGCATCGGCGCGGCCTTGCTTGGGACCGCGGCTTTGCCCACGACGGATCAGGCATCGCGCATCGGGCTGGTCGCGAGCTCGCTGCTGCTTTTCCTCTTCGCCACCCTCTGGTTCCACGTCTTCCCCGACAACTGGCTTGGCAAGAGCCGTTTCGCGGTCGGTGCCGCGATCACTCAGGTCATCGCGGCGATCCTGCTCGTTCTCACAGGTGGGATCGACTCGCGGTACTTCCCGTACTACGTGCTCCCGATCCTTGCGACCGTCTTCGGGATGCGCATTTCCGGGACTCTCTTCACCGGAACCATCGCCATCGTCGCGTACATCGCGACGCTCGTCGCGGAGGTCTTCATCGGAGGCGAGCGCGCGCAGATCGATGTCGGTGTCATCCGCCTGTTCGCGCTTCTTTCCGTGATCGCCATGACCGCCCTTATCTCGCGCACCATCCAGGAGACTCGCTTCACACTCCGCCAGCGGACCGAAGAGCTCGCGACGCAGAACGCCGAGCTGTCGGTCGCGCGCAACACCGCGCTGGGCCTCGCGCGCGTCAATGAGCTGCACGAGCTCGTGCGCGTGGTCTACGAATCCGCGAAGAACGCGCTCGCGATCGACCGCCTCTATCTCTTCGCGTCGAAGCCTGACTTTGCCGACGGATTCACCGTCGGACCGGGCGGCGCGATCGAGGAGTTCCACGCGGACCCGACGCTTCCGGAGGACACCCCGCGCCGGCGCGCGGTCCGCGAGAAACGAACCGTCGCGGTGAACGACGCGCGCGACGACAAGGTCAGGGACCGGCCGGGCGAGCACCAGCATTTCGCGGCCGGGTTGTTCGTGCCCCTCGTCCATCGCAGCGAGGTCATCGGCCTCATTGCCGTCTCCAGCCACGACAAGCGTGAATGGACCGCTCACGAGATCCGTGTCGCCGAGGTCATCGCCGATGCATCCGCGGCTGCCGTCGCGTCATTCCTCGCCTTCGAGGAGGTCCGCGGCCAGAGCGACCGGCTCGAGGCACGCATGAAGGTCCTCGAGAGCATGGACAACCTCGTCGACGCCCTCGCATTGACGACCGACGAGCCCAGCCTCGCGCAGGCAGCGGCGCGGAGCCTCCAGCAGGGCTTTCACCTGCCGTCGGCCACGGTGTTGTTCACGGACCCGTCGGTCGCGATCCTCGAGCCCGTCGGCACCGCCGGGCGGGCGACGCCGCATCCGGTGGTGAACGGACCGACGAGCTGCCCGGCGATCCGGAGCGGCCGCTTCTTCGAGGTCACGTCCGCTGAAGATCCGGTGGTCTGTCCGTATATGCCCTTCCGCTCGCACTACTCGTGCGTGCCGCTCGTCGCCGGCGGAGACACCGTCGGCGCGCTCTTCCTCGAGCCAGACCAGCAATCGATCCTCGACGTCACCGTTCTTCGCGCCGCCGCCGACCGCGTCGCGCTCAGTCTCGCGACGCGGCGCGTGCTGGAGACCGCCCAGCGGCAGGCCACGACCGATGGACTTACCGGGCTGCACAACCGCCACTTCCTCGCCGAACAGCTCCGCCTGATGCACTCGCTGGCCGTGCGGCACGGGCAGCCGTACAGCGTCGTCGCCCTGGACGTCGACGGCCTGAAGAACGTCAACGACACGTTCGGTCACGAGCAGGGCGATCTCGCGCTCCGCGGCTTGGCGAACACGATGCGCA
>JALYLL010000355.1 GCA_030774255.1 Chloroflexota bacterium
TGATCGGGCGGTCGCGCGGGAACGTCAGTACGCGCAGCTTGCCGTACTCGGGCGCGTCCGCGCGCCCAGCGATCCAGCCGACCATGTTGTTGCGCTCGCCGCCGGCCGGCGTCATCGGCACGAACAGCACGAACTCGGGCCGGTCCGAGCCGGGGAGCCGTGTCGTCACGTAATACGGCTCTATGGGCTGTGCGGCGCCACCGGTTGCGAAGACCTCGTTCGCGATCTTCCACGCGTCTGTCCGGTTGTAGAAGTCGTCGGGGTTCGTCATGTGGTACAGGGCGAAGGTCTGCGCCTGGATGCTGAACAGTG
Source organism: Chloroflexota bacterium (assembly GCA_030774255.1). Lineage (GTDB taxonomy): Bacteria > Chloroflexota > Limnocylindria > P2-11E > P2-11E > 3-1-20CM-2-70-9. The sequence continues at coordinate 313 of JALYLL010000355.1, forward strand.
CTTCGGGGTAGCGGATGTGATCCCGGAGCGCCTGCGGCATGTCTGTGATGGACTTGAAGAGATCGGGGTAGATCGCTTTGAGGTTGCGGACGACCGGATCTTTGTCGTCGATGATGTAGTAGGTGATCGTGCCGTCGTACGCGTCCGTGACGACCTTCACGCTGTTACGGATGTAGTTGAGCTGCCCGCCGGCGACCGACGTGCTGCCGACACCGAGGGCGGAAAAGCGCTCGCTGTAGGGATAGCGGTCTCCGGTCGTGAACGCGTCGTTGATCCAGTACATCTTTCCGTTGGCGATGACGAAATAGGGGTCTGGGTCGTACTCGAGGAACGGCGCGATCAGCTTCTCGCGCGGCACGATCTGGCGGTGGAATAGCAGTTTGCTCTGGTCGGTGATCTGGTTGGAGACGAGGAGGTTCGTGTCGCCTAAGCGGATGGCGAAGAGGAGCCGGTCCCAGAGTGAGCCGACGCCGACGCCGCCGTTCCCGCTGAAGCGCGTCTGTACGTTGCCCTGATCGGTCGTGTAGTCGAACTCGTCTTGGTTCGTACCGACGATGACATAGTCGCTCGTGAGCTCGCCGTAGTAGATCCGCGGCTGGTCGATCTTCGGCTCGCCGACGGGCGGGATGTCCTTCACGAGGAAGAGCGGCGACCCGTCCGCGGCGACGCCACCCACCGGGCTCACGACCGCGCCGAGCCCGTGGGTGAAGACGAGGTGCCGGTTCACCCACGTCTGCTGGGGCAGCCGGTTCGAGGAAAGCTCGCGCGCCGACAGCATCACCGGTGTCTCTTTGCTTGCGATCTGGTAGCGATCGATGTCGACGTCGACGAACGTGTACTGCGTCCGGAGCGCCTGCAGCTGATCGAAGGCCTGCTGCAGCGGCCGGTAATCCCAGAGACGCACGGTCGTCGTATCGGACAACGCCGCGCGGGCTTCCGCCGTCGTGGGTGTGTCCGCGACGCTGAACGCACTTTCGTCGACCGCATCGAGCGCATACGCGGCCCTGGTCGCGGCGATGTTCCGGGTGATGTACGGACGCTCCTTGTTGAGCTGGTCCGGCTGCACGATGAAGTTCTGGATGAGCGCGGGGTAGACGCTCCCGATCACGAGGCTCGCCACGAACCACAGCACGATGGACCCGCCGAGGATCCAAAGCGTTCCGCGGAACGCGTTCGCGAAGCACGCGAGCGCCGCGATCCCGACGATGACAGTGAGGATCGTGAGGGCGGGAAGACGCGCGGTGATGCTCGCGTAGCCCGCGCCGACGAGAACGGTCTCCTGGCGAAAGAGGAGCTCGAACTGATCGAGGAGATAGCCGCTCGCGATCACCGCGAGGAACAGTCCACCGAGGATTGAGAGATGCGCGCGCGCCGGGCGCGCGAGGGCGAGGGCGGTACGCCCTGCGACCCGGATGTCGGCGCTCGCGAGCGAGCCGGTCGCAACGCCGATGACGCCTCGTGTGAAGTAGAGCGTGATCACGCCGATGGCGATGATCACGAGGGCGACCAGAAGCCAGCCGCGGACGAACTCGAGCACCGGCAGCGTGAAGAAGTAGAAGCCGATGTCGCGCCCAAAGACCGGGTCGGTTGCGCCGAACGGGACCTGGTTGACCCAGCGAAGCAGCATGTCCCACTCGTCGCCGCCGGCGAGGCCGAAGAAGAACGCCGGGATGAGGAGCAGCCACATGAATCGCAGAGTCGTCGAGAGCGCGCCGCGCCTTCGGCGCTCGGCATCCACGACCACGCGCGGGACCTGCGGCCGAAGCGCGAAGTACAGATTGGGCAGCGCGAGAGCGAAGAAGATCGCGCCGAACACGAGGAACGCGTAGAACCCGGCGGTGAACCGCCGCAGGTAGACCGATTCGAGGCCGAGGCTACGGAACCAGAGGAGGTCGGTGAGGAAGCTGATGAAAGGGCCGACGAACAGTGGGATCAGCAGCAGAAGGAAGGCGATGATCGCGAGCAAGACGAACCGGCGAGACGGACCGGATATGCGGTTCCGGCCGCTGCCGAAACCCGAGAGGTCGATGTTCGACCAGTCGATGCTTCCCCAGTCCCTGCCCCCGTCACCGCCGCGCCCGCGGTCTCGCATCGACCTCAGGATAGGGGCGGCGCGGGGTTAGCGCCGATCCTTGTCGCGGACCTCGCGGAGCGCGGAAAGATTTTCGACTTCGATCCGATCCTTGTTCCTGCCCGCCGCGCGCTTCATCGCGATGAGATCGTCGAGCGAGGCAACCATGACCTTCCAGCCGCCGACGTCCATTCGGTCGGCGTTCCGTTCCAGAAGGTCGTAGTCGAAGCCCCCTCCTGGGTCAGCAAGGCAGTCGAAGTCACCATGCTTTGTCTTGAACGTGAAGTTCAATCCGTTTCGCAGCGACGCGGCATCCAGTTGAAATGGAACGTCGACGTCTGCGCCGCGTAGCCCGGCGTTCAGCTCACGGAGCGCTGACGTAAGGCGCTCCACGTTCGCGCGCTCGCGCGAGTAACAAACGTCGAAATCACGCGTGATCGTCGTCGAGCCCTGGAAGGTAGCCGCGATTCCGCCAATGACCACGTACTCGACCTTCCATTTGTGAAGAACACGAATGATGGGCTCGGGGTCTAGCTCGAGGATCTTGAGTTGACTCGCCGCGCAGATTTGACAAGTCGGTCGATCGCCCTGGATGCAGAAACGCCATTGCGCAACCTCTGGAGAGGCCTCAGGCGAAGCGACTCGACGAACTGCGTGCGGTCGACGCCGCGCCCAGCCCGATCGATGACATCGATCTCTTGATCAACTGCGGCGAGGATCCGTTCGACGGTGCTATATCGCGGATCCTGAAGCCCTCGCTCGATCGAGGAGATCATCGGCTGCGGTATTCCGGTGCGGTCCGCGAGGTCGCGCTGTGTCAACCCTTTCCGCCGACGCGCTGTTCGGACGAGGGTGTTCGCATTCATATATGGAAAAGCATATATCAGCCAATTAGCCTCGTGCGGACCTCCGCGAACAGGTCGACGTAGGTCTCGACGACGCGCGGCCAGGTGTACGTGCGCGCGACGAAGTCGGCGCCCGAACGGCCGAGGCGATCGCCGACCGCCGGATCGTCGGTCAGGAGCTCGCAGATCTCCGCGAACTCGGCCGAGGTCCGGTACGCGAGGCCCGCGCCGGCACGGTGCGCCATGCCTGCGAGGACCGGCGAACGCGCGTCGACGATGACCGGCCGCCCCGCGGCCCACGCCTCGAGGGTCACGAGGGAAAGCGACTCGAGGAGGCTCGGCATCACGAACGCGGCGCAACCGGCCAGCGCGTCCCACTTGTCCTGCTCGCTGAGCCGGCCGAGATGGACGATGCCGCTCGTTTTCGGGATGGCGATCTCGGCGTCCCCGATGAGCACGAGCGATACGTCGTGCGCAGGATCGCTGGCACGCCAGCGTTCGTAATGCGCGAAGAGCTCGCGTGACCCCTTGCTCACGCCGATGCGGCCGACGTAGAGGAGATAGGGGCCGGTCAGCCCGTGCTTCTCGCGAAAGCGCGTGGCGCTGCGCTCCGCCGGGATGTCGATCCCGACCCCGACGATCTCGTTCGAGACGCGCTCGTTGCGAAAACGGCGCCACACCATGCGCCGCTCCTCCTCGGTGTTGTACGCGATCGCGCGCGGCCCGTGGAACACCGGCTTGTACGCGGCCAGGCCGATCGCGGACTCCTCATGCGCGGTCGGGACGAGCACCGCGCGCTCGGGCACGAGCGGCAGCCCGAGGACCGTCGGGTAATAGATGTACGTGAAGAAGAGCACGTGGTCGTAGTCGCGGCCGCGTTTGAAGAGGAAGTCGAGGAGCTCGGGCGCGTACGGTCCCTGGGCGTCGATGAACGCGCGCTCGTCGTCGAGGGTGTGACCTCCGCGGAAGGCCCGGCGTTCGTAGAGCTTGAAGTTCCACGCGCGCGGGCGCTCGACGGGGAATCGCCGCACGGTCACGCCGTCGACCTGGTCGAGCCCAGCCGTGAGGTCGCTCGTCCACGTGAGGTAGTCGGTCGAGTTCGTGGTCGCGACCTCGATCGCGAAATGCGGTCGCAGACGCTGAACGACCGAGCGGGCGTGAGCCTCGGCGCCGCCCGGAACGTCGCCGTACCGCTGGACGACGACGAGGAGGCTCGGCTCGCTCAATTCGCGACCAGGTCGACGAGCTGCTCGAGCCGCGTGTCGAACGCGGGCCACGCGCACTCCGCTTCGACATACTGGCGGCCGGACTCGCCGAGGGATTCGCGATACGCAAGGACCGTGGCCAGAGCTTTTGTGAATCCGCCACGGTCGTACGAAGCGCCCCCGCGAGCGCGCGCGACCTGGCCGCTGGTCACCTTGTTCGTCGCGGAGACGAGGCACGGCGTCCCGACCTGCCAGGCCTCCAGGAGCACGATGCCGAGGCTCTCGAGGTGGGAGGGAAGTACCAGCACGTCCGCCGCTTCGAGGAGCGCGTACTTGTCCTCATCGCTGACCCGGCCGAGCGACACGATGTCGTCGCGGTCGGGTATGGGCATCCGCGCCGTGCCGGCGAGGACGAGCGAGCCAGCGCCGCCGCTCTCGCGGTGCCGGGTCCAGTCCGCGACGAGCTCGTCGACGGCCTTTCCCTCGCTCACCTGCCCGAGGTAGAGGACAAGCGGCCCGCGCGGCGCGTAGTGCTCGCGGAAGGGCTCCGGGTCGTGCCACGGGGGCGCGTCGAGGCCGATGCCCAGCACCTCGCTCGGGATGTGCTCGTTGCGGAAGCGCGAGTGGACCAGATCGCGCTCCTCGGGCGTCAGGAACCCGAATGCGCGCGGGAGCTGGAAGAGCGCGCGGTACGGAACGAGGCGGAGCGGCTCCTCGTCGTGTGCGGTCGAGATGAGCGCGGCGCGCTCGGGTACGAGCGGCAGCCCCGCCGCCGTCGGCTCGTAGATGTAGGTGTAGAAGAGGATCGCGTCGTAGCTCTTGCCCTCGCGACGCAGGAACTCCAGCAGATCCGGCGCGTGCGGGCCCTGCATCGCCAGCCATGCCTGCTCGTCGGCGAGCGTGTGCGGCTCGAACAGGACGTGGCGCTCGGCTTCCTTGAAGGTCGGACTGCGCAGGCCCGTCACCGCGAAACGCCGGACGCGGACCGGGCCGTCCATCGATTCGCCGACCGGGAAATGCGGCGCCCAGCTCCAGTAGTCGAGCGCGTTGGTCGTCGCGACCTCGACCTCGTTGACCATCGCGAGCCGCTGGGCGACGACCCGCGCGTGAGACTCCGACCCGCCGACGACCTCGGCGCCGTAGCGCTGGACCACGACGAGGATCCTCACTCGATGCCGGCGAGATAGCGTTCCGCGTTGCGCTCGGGCGAGAGCAGGCGACGGAGGATGCGCACGCCGCGCGAGTACTTCGCATACGTCTCCGGCTTTTGTATCTCGCGCATCGCCTTTGCGAGCTCGTCGCCGCTCCGCACGACCGGCCCCGCGGCGTGGTACGGCGCGAAACCCTCGGCCTCGGAGAAGATGCACGGCAAACCTGCCCAGACCGCCTGCGTCACGACCGCGCTCTGGAAGACGTTCTCGTAGTAGAGAACGACCGCGTCCGAAGCTGCGACATACTCACCCATCGTGTTGTATTCGGTGTTGATCACGACGTTGGGCTTCGTCTTGGCGAGCTCGATGACCTCGTCGAAGTAGCGCGGCTCCCAGTCCGACTTCGTACCTGACAGTACGAGCACGGCGTCGTCCGGCAGCGCCTGGATCACCTCCTGGTAGCGCTTGCGCGCGAAGAAGAACCCGGGCGAGACAAATATGAACTTGTCGGTCGGGAGGCCGAATCTCGCGCGAAGCTTCCTCTTCTCTTCCGCATTTCTCGGAAGGACTGTGTTTTCTAGAGGCATGACGAGCAGCGGGAATGTCTCGCGTTTGTCGCGTTCGGGCGTGAGCAGCTGGAGCCACCGCTCGCTCCGCGTCGAGTGCACCACGAGCTTGCGCGGGATCGCGCCCATGAACATCAGGATCAGCCGGTAGCGCAGGAACCAGTTCGCCATGCGCAGGGCGACCCAGGGCATCCTCAATATTTCGAGCGGCAAGCGGTGGCGGGGGTTGTAGTGAAGCGCGGCCGAGAGACGGCGGTAGTGGTGGAACTTTTCAGGCTCGAGCTCGTGCATCGAAAGGATGACCGGTAGGCGCTTGCGCCAGAGCGAGATGAGCGCTCGCACGAATGGGACGTCGCGGAAGATCCCGGCCTCGTGCTCGATCAGGACAGCGTCGCTCTTGGAAGAGATGAACTTGAGCTTGCGATACAGGTCGGCCGTGTCGAGGTGCTTCACCCCGACGAAGGTCACCTGGTGCCCGCGCTCGCGCAGGCCGTCGGTCACGGCCAGGGAGTAGTGATGGATGCCGCACCGTTGATCGCTCGACATGACAACGACGTGCTTCGACTTCACGTCGGGCAGCTCCCACCCGCCCTGAGCGAGCGCGAGCTTCAGCTGGTCCGCAACGTGCGAGCGAGAGAATGCTTCGACCCGCCGGCGGCCCCTCTCGATCAGGTCCTTGCGGAGCGCCTCATCGTGGACGACACGCTGGAGCTGCGCCGCCACCGCCTCGGGCGTCTTGGTTTCGAGCAGGATGCCGCCGTCGCCGAGCGTCTCCGGGATCGCGGCGGCGGCATTCGCGACGACCGGCAGATCGCTGCGCATCGCCTCGAGAAGCGGGACGCAGAAGCCCTCGTGCTCCGACAGCGTGAGGAACGCGGTCGCGCCGCGGTAGTACGCGACAAGCTGCTCGATGGTGACGCTGCCGGTGAGCGTGATCGCGTTCTCGAGACCGAGCCTGCGAATGTCGCCGCGAACGCGATCGAGGTAGCCCCCGGACATCGCGGTCGGACCGACCAGGTAGAGATGCGCCGTGCGATCGGACTCCCGGTATTTGGCGAATGCCGCGACGACATCGTGCACGGCCTTGTGCGGGAGGATCTGTCCCACCGTGAGGATCGCGGTGCGCTCGTCGGCGAGCTCGCGCGCAACTTCAGGGTCGGAGGGGCGGTCGAAGTCATCCCATGTAAGGAGAGGAGGCACGACCGCCGTGTTGGAAAAACCGGCTTCTTCGAGCTCCTTCCGGTTGTACTCGCTGTCGGCGATGCCGAGCTCGGCAGCACTCGCGAGCTGTTTCAGCTGCTCGCGACCCATTTCGCTGTAGCGCATGAGCTCGACGTTCAGACCTTCGAAGTACCCGGACGGAGTGATGTTGTGATAGATGACGGCCTTCCGGACGGGAAACTTCGCGACTTCGGGTACCGAGTCGTTGCCGATCGAATGGTGCACGAGCAAGAGTCCGTCTCGCCGCGCGATCGTTTCGATTTCG
>JALYLL010000356.1 GCA_030774255.1 Chloroflexota bacterium
TGCGGTCGCTCTCGCGATCGCACACGAGCACGTTCGCTGTCGCATCGACGGCGATCCCGTGCGGCAGCATGAATTGACCGGGTCCCGTTCCTGGCTCGCCCCACGAGGCGAGCAGCTTTCCGGTCGACGAGAAGCGGTGCACGCGAGCGTTTCCGTATCCGTCCGAGACGTAGAGATCGCCGTTCGATGCGACCGCGAGGTTCGTCGGCCGGTTGAAGGGCGGTGCGGCGCGCGCGACCGTCGTGGGATCGGACCCGTTGTAGCCGGTGTCTGAGGGCTTGCCCGCGTTGTCTCCGAGCGTGAGCAGCAGCTTTCCGTCAGGTGTGAACTTGCGCACGGAGTGTCCGGCGTCGTCGGTGCAATACACGGAGTCGTCCGGTCCGATCGTGATCCCATGCGTCCGCATCGTGAACACGCCCTCGCCCCACGATCCCACGAATCGTCCGTCACGCTCGTAAATCATCACGGGGTGGTCTCCGCGGCAGAAAAGAAAGACGCGACCCTTCGAATCGACGGCGACCGCGGCGACGTCGGGATGCGTGTAGCCCGTGGGGATGCGTTCCCATCCGGGGATGGCTCTGTGGGTCGGAGAAGCGCTGCCGCTCATTCCGAGAGGGCTCCTTTCGTCTCCTCGACGTCGCGCGCGATCTGGGCGGAGAGGTCGGCCGGGCTCGCGAACGCGATCTCGTCCCGCAGGCGCTTCACGAACGCGACCTCGACCTCATCCGCAAAGAGGTCTCCGGAGAAATCGAGCAGGTACGCCTCGAGCACGCGTTCACCGCCGCCGACTGTAGGACGGACCCCCAGCGTCGCGGCTGCTTTGAAGCGCCCCTCTCCCATCTCGGCCCAGACCGCGTAGATCCCATCGCGCGGGAGGAGTCGCTCGTTCGGAAGCGCGAGATTGATCGTGGGAAAGCCGAGCGCGCGACCACGTTTGGCGCCGTGCATCACGCGGCCGCGGACGCCGTACGGCCGCCCGAGCAGCCGCGCCGCGCTCTCGACATCGCCCGCGAGAAGGAGATTCCGGATGCGCGTCGAGCTGACGATCGCCCCGTCGGACTCGATGGGCGTCATCACGTCGGGCACAAAACCATCCCGCTTTCCTCGCGCTCGGAGCATCTCGACGTCGCCTTCCGCGCGGCGGCCGAAATGAAAGTCGGGACCGACAACGATGCGCCGGACGTCACCGGCTGCTCGCACGCGGTCGAGGAACTCATCCGCGGAGATCTTCGCGAAGGTGCTGTCGAACCGAAAGACGACGATCCCTTCGGCGCCCGCTTCGCGGAGCAGCCTGACGCGGTCGCTTACATCGGAAAGAGCCGAGGCCGGTGCGCCGGGCGCGAGCACATGGATCGGGAGCGGGTCGAAGGTGGCCGCGACCGCGATGGCGTGGTCCTCTCGCGCGCCACGCGCGAGTCGGGCCACGAGGGCGCGATGCCCGAGGTGCATGCCGTCGAAAACGCCGATCGCGAGGTGGATCGGCCCTGTGGGCCAGGCCGCGAAGTCGCGGGCCGCTTCCATGCCGCCGAGTATCAGTCCGTCGAGCCGACTCCAACCGGCGAGGCCTCAGCGACCGAATCGAGTGCGACCGAATCGAGTGCGATCGGCATGGGCGCCGGAGATGCGACGGGCAGAGGCGCCGGCTCGCGAGGTAGGCGCGGAGCCGTGACGATCGCCGGAGCGGGCCTCCGGACGCGCCTTGGCGCCCGCCGAGTTGCACGCGCCGCGAGGAACGGCACCGGCGTGAACACCGCGGCGATGAACCCGAGATAGTTCCCCTGGAAGTACCGCCCGAAGAAGAGGAATGCGAGCAGCGTCAACGCGTAGCCAGCGAGGAGTGTCGCGATCGTGGGTCGCTGCCAGAGCCGGATGAACCACCACGCGGCGATCGGCGCCGCGACCGCGATCTCGATCGCGGCGAATGGGAAGTCTGCCTGCCGGTACGGGATGAGGCCGAGCGCGAGGAGGATGGCCGAAAAGCCCATCCCCGAGATCGGGTAGGTCCAGGCGGCGCCGCCCGCGTTGTAGCTGACGACGTCGTCGTAGAACGCGCCGAAGTTGTTCGCGAGGAACGGCACGAAGGTCGCGAGCAGGAACAGCGCGGCGGGCCACGTCGGCATGAGCGCGGCAAAGACCTCGCGAGCGTTGCGGGGCCGTTTCGTCGCGATCAGGTAGACGGCAACGAACGGCAGGAAGATGAGGGCGTGGAGCTTGGCGGCCCCGGCGGCCGCGAAAGCGAGCGACGACATCGTGCGACGCTCGCGCATGAGGAGAGCGACCCCGGCGAACAGGAAGAGGAGGACGAAGAAGTCGTTCCGTCCCTCCACGACGAATGGGAAGAGCTGCGGGTTGAGGGCGATCGCGGCGGTCATCGCAAGTCTTCGCGCTGCGCCCTGGACGATGAACGGGACGAGGAGGAGCGTGCCGACATACGCCGGGAGATACAGGTACCGCTGGTCCCAAACGAAGCCGAAGTGGTCGAAGAACCAAACGAAAGGCCCGCTCACGAGGAACATGAATGGGAAGTAGGTGAGGTGGTAGAGCGCGGGGTTGTTGATCATTGGCCAGAAGAACATCGGGGTGTCCAGGTAATCGGCGACGTAGGGGTTCATGCCGGCGAGGAATTTCCTCGAAGCCTCCTCGACCATCAGCGCGCCGTCGTGGATATACGTGTAGGGCTTACCGGTCTCGCGAAGGATGATCGATGCGAGCGTGGGGATGATCACGAAGGTCGTGATGATCGCCACGAGGTGCACGACGCGAGCGCGCGTGGTGAACGACCCGCCGGCGCGGTGATCGCGGAAGGGATACGCGAACGCGAGCGTGCCGCAGGCGATCAGGAAGGCGACGTCCGCGCCCGGCGGGAACAGCTGCCAGAGAGGCACGTCTCTCGTCGCGGCCACCGTCGTGTGATTGGCGAAGAGCAAGAACCAGTTGCCGACGCCGAAGACGGCGACCATTTTCGCGTCGAGGGAAAGGTCGCGCCAGGCCGACAATGCCCATTTGGTGAATCGCTCGAGTGCTTTGGCGAGCATCAGACTGACTCCCCCGCTCCGACGATCGTAGCAGCGGAGACCCGAAGAAATCGGGGGTCGAGCGTCAACAAATCCTCGTTCGCCGGACGAAGAAGCGCCTTCGCCTCAGCCCCGCGTGCGCGAAGCTGGTCCGGCGTAAATGCGTCCCGTGACTCGAGCGCGCCCACGGCGAGTCGGCGCAGTGCGGCGAGGTGGGCTGCGGACCCGAGCGCACGGCCAAGATCGCGCGCGATCGCGCGCACGTACGTCCCCGACGAGCACACGACGAGGAGCCGCAGGTCGGGCGGGCAGATCTCGATCACGTCGAGGCGAAAGACCTGCACGGTTCGCGCCGCGAGAGCGACCGTCTCGCCGCCGCGCGCTCGTGCGTATGCCGGCCGTCCGCCGACCTTGAGCGCCGCGTACTGAGGCGGGGTCTGCGTGATAACACCGCGTAATGCTGCGAGCGCAGGCTCGATCGAATCGGCGACAAGCGAGGGGACGCCCCTTTCGCGCGTAACGGCGCCCTCGCGATCGTCGGTCGCTGTCTCGGCCCCGAAACGGATCAGTGCGTCGTAGACCTTGGTCGCCTCATGGATCCGGTCCGCGAATTTCGTCGCGGCACCGACGACCACTGGGAGAAGGCCGGTCGCCTGAGGGTCGAGCGTCCCGCCGTGCCCGACGCGCTTGGTACCGAGCACCCCTCGAACGACCGCGACGACGTCGTGCGAGGTCCAGCCCTCGGGCTTGTCGATCGCGAGCACGCCGGAGGGCGAGTCGGTCTGAGCGATCAGGCGCTGACGGGTGCGCGCGTCTTCGCCGCGTCGAGCGCCGCCCGCGCGGCGTCGAGCACGCGACCCCGGACGCTCGCGAGGTCGCCCTCGATGAGAGCTCCGGCCGCGCGCACGTGGCCGCCCCCGCCGAACCGCGCCATCAGCGCCGACGCGTCTACCGACGGCTCCCATTGCGAGGTGCGGCACGAGACTTTGACGGCGCCGCGCAGTTCGTTGAAGAGGAGCGCGACCCGCATCCCGCTCGAACGAGCGACCTGCTCGACGAGGCCCGAGATGTCCTCATCGCGCGCTTCGGCCTGCTCGATGTCGCCGGCGCGGATCTCCGTCCACACAAGCTGGCCGCCCTCCTCGCGCACGAGCCGCGAGAACGCAAACCCCCAGAGCTTCAGCGCCTCGAAGCGCTTGTTCCGGAAGATGTTGTACGTGATCGCCTGTAGGTCGGCCCCGGCCTCGCGGAGCCGGGCCGCGCGGTCGAGCGCGCGCGCGTCGGTGCTCGGGAACTGGAACGAGCCGGTGTCGGTCATGATCCCCACGAGCGCCGCGGTCGCCATCTCCGGCGTCCACTTGATCCCGAGGGCGTCGATGACGCGCGAGACGAGCTCCGCGCTGGCCGCCGCGGTGACGTCGACGAGATTCGCGGTCCCGAAGTTGTCGTTCGACGCGTGGTGGTCGATGTTCACCAGTGTCGGACGCGCCGGGAGCGCGAACTTCGCGCGATCTACTGAGCCGAAGTCCACGGTGACCACGAGGTCGGCGTCCTCCGGGGGCGGATCCTGAGTGAATCGCTCGCTGCCGTGCAGAAAGCGTTGCTGCTCGGGCACGGGATCGGCGCAGTGCCACGACACGTGCTTGCCGAGCGACTCGAGACCGAGCCCGAGCGCGAGCGCGGACCCGATCGTGTCCGGATCGGGATCGCGGTGTGACACCAGGGCGATCCGCCGCGCGCCGCGTAGGACCCGGACGACTTCGTCGGGGGCTGGGGGGCGCAGGGGCAGGGGCCCCTGGCGCGTAGCGCCCCCAAGTTCTTGGTTCATCGTCCCTCGCGCTCCCGTGCCTCACGAAGCAAGGCCGAGATCCGGACGGCCTGCTCGGCCGTGCGGTCCTGAACGAATGAGAGCTCCGGGACGAACCGGAGCTCCGTGCGGGCTCCGAGCTCGCGGCGAAGGAAGGGCTTCGCATCCTCGAGCGCCTTCATCGTCTTGCCGGAGGCCTCTTCGTCGCCGAGGACGCTCACGTGGACTTTTGCGCTGCGGAGATCCGGCGTGATCTCGAGCCCGGTGACGGTCGGAAAGGCGATCCGCGGATCGCGGAGCTCTTCGCTGATGAGCGTGCCGAGCTCGCGCTGAAGCAGCGACTTCACCCGGTCCGCTCGCTTATACGCCATGGCTAGCGGGGCTTCGGTTGAACGACGTAGCACTCGATGATGTCGCCGACGAGGACGTCGTTCTGGTTGTCGAGCACGATGCCGCACTCGAGGCCGACGGTGACCTCGCGAGCGTCGTCCTTCATGCGCCGCAGCGTGCCGATCTTGCCGTCGTATACGGCGTTGCCGCCGCGAAGGAGGCGCGCCTGCGCGCCGCGCCGGACGAGGCCGTCGACGACACGCGAGCCCGCGATCGTCGTCTTGCCCGACGTGAAGATCTGCAGTACCTCGGCGTGGCCGAGGAGCGATTCGACCATTTCGGGTTCGAGCATTCCGGTGAGGGCCTTCTGCACGTCTTCGAGCAGCTCGTAAATGACCTTGTACTGACGAACGTCGACCTTCGTCGAGTCGGCGACGCGCCGCGCCGGCGCCTCCATCTTGGTGTTGAATCCGATGACGACCGCGTTCGATGCGGCGGCGAGGGTGAGGTCCGACTCCTGAATGTCGCCGACCGCGTCGTGGATGATGGAGAGCGAGACTTCGTCCTGCGGCACTTTTGCGAGGGCGCCCTTGATCGCCTCGAGCGAGCCCTGTACGTCGGCCTTCAGGACGATCTTGAGCTCCTTGGCCTGACCTTCCTTGACCTGCGCGAACATCTCGTCGAGCGTCGCCGGTCGTTCGGCAGCAGCGCCGGCGGCCCGCTCTCGCGCGTTCTGCGCGACCACGGCGCGCGCGGCCTTCTCATCCGAGACGACGCGCATGACATCGCCCGCCTCGGGGACTTCGGGAAGACCGAGGATTTCGACCGGACGGGAGGGTTCGGCGCGTCCGACGTTCTTGCCTTTGTCGTCGACCATCGCGCGCACCTTGCCGAACGTCGTACCAGCGACGACCAGATCCCCACGCTCGAGCGTGCCGTTCAGGACCAGGACGGTCGCGACCGGACCGCGCCCCTTATCGAGATGGGCTTCGATGACGCGACCGATCGCCGGTCTGTCCGGGTCCGCCTTGAGCTCGGCCACATCAGCGACGAGCAGAACGGTCTCCACGAGGTCGTCGATGCCCACCTTCGTCTTCGCCGATACAGGGACGAGCGGCGTGTCTCCGCCGTACTCCTCGATCGTGACGCCGTGCTCGGCGAGCTGCGCCTTCACCTGGTCGGTGTTGGCGTCGGGACGATCGATCTTGTTGAGGGCGACCACGATCGGCACCTGCGCCGCCTTGATGTGCGAGATGGCCTCGATGGTCTGTGGCTGGACGCCGTCGTCCGCCGCGACGACGAGCACCGCGACGTCGGTCACCTGCGCGCCGCGTGCGCGCATCGCGGTGAAGGCTTCGTGACCGGGCGTATCGAGGAAGGTGACCTTCCGCCCGTTGTGTTCGATCTGGTACGCGCCGATGTGCTGGGTGATGCCGCCCGCTTCGCGCGCGGTGACGTTCGTCGCGCGGATCGCGTCGAGCAGGCTCGTCTTACCGTGGTCGACGTGGCCGAGGACGGTGACGACTGGCGGACGTTCCCTGAGCTTCGCCGGATCGAGGTCCTCCCAGAGGATCTGCTTCGTGGAGATCAGCTCAGGTGTCGCCTCTTCCTCCGCCGGGGGAGGCGTTTCCTCCACGGCGCGTGTCTCGATGCCGAGCTCGTTCGCGACCAGCGTGGCCGTATCGAAGTCGACCGTCTCGTTGATCGAGACCATCATTCCGATGTTCACGAGGCCGCGGATGACGTCGACAACGCTGACGTCGAGCGCGCGCGCGAGATCGCCGACGACGATCGTCTTCGGAAGCGTCACCACGGTCGAGGTCTCCGCGACCGCGACCGGCGCCACCGGCTCCGGAATCGGCTGGGGCATCGGGGCGCGCTGGGGCCGCCGCCCTCGGGGGCGCGGTCCGCGCTGTGGTGGCATCCGCCTGGGTCTTGCTTTAGGCACTCGGTCTCCGTTCTTTCGCCGCGGCCGCGAGCTCGTCTCGCAACCGATCGGCCGTCATTCCGTCGATATCAATTTCAAGCGCTCGGGCCAGTACGCCCTCCGCCAGTCCGCGCTCGAGGCAGCCCGGATCGGGATCCAGGTACGCCCCGCGTCCGGGGGCCTTGCCGCGAAGGTCCACGGAGAGCTCCCCCAGAGGTGAGCGTACGACGCGCACCAGCTCTCGTTTGGCGCGAGCCGTCCGGCAGGCGACGCAGGTCCGCTGCGGAAGTGCCCGCGCCGGACGCGACGCCGGCTTAACGGCGCTCGGCTCGCTTCTTTTTGCCGCCGAGGAGCGCACGGTCCTCTTCATCCAGGTCCTCCTCATCCGCCTGCGCGGATTCGGCTTCGACCTCCGCTACGAGATCGTGGCGGATCTCCGATTCCTCTTCAGCGGGCACCGGTTCCGCGACGGCGACTGGCTCCGGCTCGGGCTCAGGCTCGACCTCGGCCCGCACCTCGGACTCGCTGCGGATGTCGATCCGCCAGCCTGTCAGCTTCGCAGCGAGGCGCGCGTTTTGGCCTTCTTTGCCGATGGCCAGCGAAAGCTGCCGGTCAGGGACGATCACGTACGCCGTCTTCTCGTCCGGCACGATGTCGACGCGGACGACGTGCGCCGGCTCGAGTGCGTTGGCGACGTAGCGCTCGGGGCTTTCCGCCCACTCGATGATGTCGATCTTCTCGCCGCCGAGCTCGTTGACGATCGCTTGCACGCGGAGTCCGCGCTGCCCGATGCAGGCGCCCCGAGCGTCGAGGCCGGGCTGCCGGGCGCGGACGGCGATCTTCGTGCGCGATCCGGGCTCGCGTGCGATCCCGACGATCTCCACCTGGCCATGGAAGATCTCCGGCACCTCGAGCTCGAAGAGCCGCTTCACCAGAGCCTTATGCGCGCGGCTGACGATGATCTGCGGCCCGCGGAGCGTGCGACGTACCTCGAGGACGACGACCTTGCGCGCCTGCCCGGCGAAATACCGCTCGTGCGGTGCCTGCTCCGAGCGGGGCAGGATCGCGGTCGCGCCGCGGTCGAGCTCCATGATCGCGGAGCCGGCGTCGAAGTGGCTGATCTTTGCGTTGATGATGTCGCCCTCGCGGTCGGCGTACTCGGCGAAGACCTGCTCACGCTCGGCCTCCCGAAGAGACTGCTGAATGACCTGCTTCGCCGTCTGCGCCCCGATGCGACCGAGCGCCGCCGCGGACTCCTCGAACGGGATGACATCGCCCAGCTGAGCGTCGGGCTTGATCTTCTTTGCGATGTCGAGCTGGACCTGGATCTTGGGATCCTCGACCTTCTCGACGACCGTTTTGAGTAGGTAGACCTTGAAGGCGCCGGTCTGAACGTCGACCTTGACGTCGATATGCTCCTCATCGCCGTAGGCGCGCTTGATAGCCCGGGCGATGATGTCGCTGACGACCTCCTTGGGGAGGCCCTTCTCGGCTGAGAGTTGCGCGAGACCGGTCACGAGCTCTCGGTTCATGCGGCAACTCCCCTTCTCAATCTTCGGCTTCGCCGAGAGACACGCTCAGGGCTGGCGCAGGGGCAGGGGCCCCTGAGTGCGTAGCACCGCTCGCTCTGCTCTGGCGTGTCGCCCGTCTCTGCCTTTATTCAATTCGCTTCAGGCGACAAAAAAAGTGGGGTCGACCCACTTTCAGTGCCCGACGCGGCGTCCGGCTAGGCCGGGCGCCAGGGGATAACTATATCAAATGGTGGGAAACACCTCTAAGCCCCGGAGCGGGCTGGCCGCCGCGCCGCTCCTACGTGAGGTTATTGCCGATGTTCGAAAAATAGTTCGTGAGCTGGTTGCGGAAAAAGACCATCGAGATGATGACTGCAATCGCGATGACCGCGATGATGAGTGCGTACTCGACTAGTCCCTGGCCTTCTTCGCTTTTCAAAAACTCGACCATGCACGCTCCTTCCACGGCGCGGCGGCCGCCGCAATGGTCGCAAATACCACGCTCGCCTGCTAGGTCAGCGGTACTTTCCGTTACCTCGCTGCGACCACCGTCCTTCCGGTCACACGAAGTGCCGCTGCGAGACGTTCCTCGGTCGTCGCGCCTCCTTTTGGCGGCGCGTCGCGCAGGGCGGTGGCCGCTTCCGACGATGTGTAGCCGAGTGCAACAAGCGCGGCGTGAGCGTCGTCCTCGGCGGTGAGCGCTCCCGCGGTCACTGGGACCCCTGCAACGCGGCCGATCTTGCCTTTCAGGTCGACGATCAGACGTTCCGCGGTCTTCTTTCCGACGCCCGGCGCCCGCGCGAGCACCTCCGTGTCGCCTGCGGCGATCGCGCCGGCGATCTCCGCCGGACGAGCGACGGAGAGGATGGCGAGGCCGGCCTTCGGCCCGACGCCCGAGACACTGATGAGCATCTCGAAGAGTGCGAGCTCTTCGCGCGTCTCGAAGCCGTAGAGCGATTGATCGTCTTCGCGCACGACCTGATGCGTGTGCAGGAGGACGGCGTCGCGCGAAGGGTGGCGCGGCACGAACACCTTGTAGCCAACCCCCGCCACCTCGACCACGACGTGACCCGCGCCGCGCGCGATGACCTCGCCGCGCAATGCCGCGATCACCTGGCTGCCGCCGCGACCACCGCGGCGAAATGCGACCGCTGCGCGTGCGTGAGCGCGATCGCGACCGCGTCGGCGACGTTGTCCTGGGTGATCGGCGCGTCGATCGCAACGAGCAGGGGCAGCATCCGTTGGACCGCCTTCTTGTCGCCGCGGCCGTTCCCGGTCACCGAGATCTTGACCTCCTGTGGCGTGTACTCGGCGATCTCCAGGTGTGCGCGCGCGGCGCAGAGCAACGCGACGCCCCGAGCCTCGGACACACGCATCGCCGTCTGCACGTTCTTGTTGAAGTAGAGCCGCTCGACGGCGAGGACGAATGGTCTGTGGCGGCGGATCAGCTCGTCGAGAGCTTCCGCGATCGCGAGCAGCCGTTCAGCCGCGGTCGTGCTCGCGCGCACGTCGACGACCCCGCATTCGAGAAG
>JALYLL010000357.1 GCA_030774255.1 Chloroflexota bacterium
GGGCGCCCACGCCAGCATCGATCACGCGCTGGTCGTTCGTGAAGATCCCGAGCAAGAATCGGGGCACGACCATGAAGACGACGCCCGCGACCGTAGCCCAGAGGAACGCCATCCGCACCGCGGCCCAGCCTGATCGGACCGCGCGCCGGGGATCGCCCATCCCGAGTGCCTGACCGACGAGCGCGCTCGAGGCGCCGGCGAATCCGATGCAGGGAAGGAACGAAAAGCTCTCGACCTGATTGACGATCTGATGCGCCGCCGACGATTCGGTACCCAGACGGAACGCGAACCCTGACAGCGCGAGGATGCCGACACTGAACAACGCGCTTTCCGCCGCGGACGGCAGACTGATGGCGAAGAGCGACCGAATGAGCCCCACATCGAGGCCCCAATTGCCGCCGCGGATGCTGAGGTCGGCTCGCCCGACCCAGAGCAGGTAGAGCGAGATCACGCAGACGATCGCGCTGTTGGTCACGACCGCGTAGCCCGCGCCGATCGCACCAACGTGCAGGACGTCGATGAACAGGAACGCAATCGGCACGGTCACGAAGACCGAGAGGATCGCGAGCCACATCGGTGTCCGGCTATCGCCGGCGGCGCGGATCGCCGAGGTGCTGATGAACCAGACCGTCTGAAAGACGCTCCCGGCTCCCACCAGAGCGAGGATGGGACTCGCGACAGCGACGACCTCTTCGTCAGCGCCGAGCAATCGCAGGAGGGGCGATGCGAACACGACAAAGCCGACGCCGAAGGCGACCCCGAAGATCGCGCCGAGCGTGATCGACTGCCGCGCGACATCGGACGCCTCACGCGCGCGCCCCTCGCCCATTCGGCGGCTGACATGGGCCACGGTCCCGATCGCGAGTGATCGCCAGACCGGGAACATGAGGAACAGGAATTGGAACGCGGCGCCGACAGCCGCGGTCGACACGGCGCCGAGATGACCGACGAACGCGAAGATCGTGGCCTGCCCGGCCGCAGCAATCGAGTTCTCGACGATCCCGGGCCACGCCAGTTCCAGCGCTGCTCGTTGCGGGTGCAGAGCCGCGAGTTCGGCCGCCCGCGGGCTTGGTGCGGGGGCTGCCTCCTCCGCAGCCGAGCTCAAGGAACGACGATGACGCCGTTGCCGGCGATGACCTCGCCGACCTGCGCCGGCCGCACAGCGTTCGCGGCGCAGGCTCGCTGCCAGGCCTCGGCGTGCGCGGACGGAACGCCAACCAGAAGACCACCCGAGGTCTGCGGATCCAGGAGGAGCGTGCGGAGTCCGTCGTCGACGCCCTCGAAGCGAACCTTGGCCCCGTCGTCGAAGTACGAGCGGTTCCGTTCGAGGCCGCCAAAGCTGATCCCGCTCTCCGCGTGACGACGCGCGCCAGGGAGAAGAGGCACGAGGCTGGCGCGGATGCGCACCCCGACCGACGAGCGGTCGGCCATCTCGTGCGCGTGGCCAACGAGGCTGAAGCCCGTGACGTCTGTCGCTGCGTGAAGCTCGGCGTCGACCGCGGCTTGGGCCGCGCCGCGGTTGAGCGCGACCATCGACGCGATCGCCGATGCCAGGTCGGCTGCATCGAGGTCGCCGTTCTTGTGGGCGGTGGTCAGGATGCCGGTCCCGATCGGCTTCGTGAGCCACAGGGTGTCGCCGGCGCGAAGCCGCGACTTGAGGAGCATGCGTTCGGGATGAACACGACCCGTGACCGCGAGGCCGTACTTCGGCTCGCGGTCGAGGACCGTGTGGCCACCGGCGATCACACCACCGGCCTCCGCGACCTTGTCGGTCGCGCCCTGGAAGAGTCGCTCGAGCTGTGCCAGCGGGGCGTCCTCGGGCCACGCCGCGATGTTGAGTGCGAACAGGACCTCGCCTCCCATTGCGTACACGTCCGACATCGCGTTCGCCGCGCCGATGGCACCGGAGGCATAAGCGTCGTCGACGATGGGCGGGAAGAAATCGAGGGTCTCGACGATCGCCGTATCGGGCGCGATCAGATAGACGGCCGCGTCATCGGTCACGTCGAGACCGACGAGCAGCTCCGCGGGTGTCTTTTGATCGCGCATCGGACGCAGTACCTGCGCCAGCGGGCCTGGGCCCAGCTTGGCCCCTCAGCCGGCGCAGGTGGAAAGCGTCGTCAGCCGGATCTCATCGCGCGTGAACACTGAGGGCGATGGTACTCACGGAAGCGGAAGAGGCGTTCGGATCGCCGTGTACCAGACGGTCGCCGCGAGGACGATGAGCAATAGCGCGAACGCGAGATTCGTGGCGATGCGTCCGCGCCGGACGATCACGAGGAACAGGAAGATCGCGGCCCCGGCCACCAGGACCAAGTCGAGGACGAGAAGCAGGAAGGCCGCGCTCATATGACGTTGTGCTCTCGCACGAGCTGCCCGGTCCGGAAACGGGACGCGCTGAGCGCGCTGATGTCGAGTGACGTCTTGCCGTCGACGATCAGCTCGGCAATGAGCTCCCCCGTCGCCGGCGCGTGCATGATGCCGTGCCCCGAGAACCCTGCCGCGTTGATGAAACCGTCGACCCCATCGACCTTTCCAAGTATTGGATGTTTGTCGGGCGTGTCCTCGTACAAGCCGGCCCAACCTGTTTTTATCGAGGTCCGCTCGAGGATCGGAAAGCGCGCGAGCGCGCGCTCCACGACCGTGGGCATGAAATCAGGGTTCACGCTGTCGTCGAATCCCGGCTTCTCGTTCGGGTCCGCCATCCCGAGGAGCACGCCGCCGGACTCTCGGTGCGCGTATAGGCCGGAAGCGAACTCGATGGTCAGCGGGAAGTCGTCATCGAGACCAGGCACGGCTTCGGTCACGAAGATGTGCCGCCGCAGCGGCTGGATCGGCAGATCGACCTGCGCAAGTTTCGCGACCTCGCCCGCCCAGGGGCCCGCCGCGTTCACGACGGTGCGCGCGCCGATCTCCTCGTCCTTCGTACGCACGCCGGCGACGCGACCATCGGTGCATGAGATCGCCAGGACCGCCGAGTCCTCCGCGAACATGACGCCGGCCTCGCGTGCGCGCGCGACGTAGCCGGTCAACATGCTCGACGGATCGGCGTAGCCGTCCTTCGCGCAGAACGTCCCGAAACGGACGTCGTCGGTCCGCGCGTGCTTGAACAATGCCTTCGCTTCGGCTGCGGTGACTCGCCGCGCGGGGATGCCGAGGCGCGACCACATCGCGAGCGAACGCTCGAACGCAGCGACATCGCGATCCTCCGTGATGAGAAAGAGGTATCCGACCTGGTGGAAATGCGGGTCGGTTCCTATCTCGTCAACGAATCGCTCGATGTGCGGTAGCGAGCGCTGCGAGAGCTTGACGTTGATCTCGCTCGAGAACTGGAGACGGATCCCGCCTGCGTTCTTGCCCGTCGATCCGGATCCGAGGCGATTGCGTTCGAGAACGAGAATGTCGCGCACACCTTTCTTCGTGAGGTGATACGCGATGGAGGCGCCGATGATCCCGCCACCAACGATGACGACATCGGCTGTGCGACGCATCGTGGCGATGGTATGCAGTCGCCGAGAGTGTCGCTCGCCGCTAGAATTGTTTGGTCACGCGGAAGTGGCGGAACCGGCAGACGCGATAGGTTCAGGGCCTATTGCCCGCAAGGGCTTGGGGGTTCAAATCCCCCCTTCCGCACCGAAAACTGCGGGCAGCGCAGTCATCCCAAAGGCGCCACTTCAGAAGCGCCAACGTGATGGGCAGGTCCGAGATCGTGCGAATGCTGTCGTCAAAATTGGCGACAGACGCATCAGCGCTTCGGCTGGGTCTTCACATACCAGTCTTCTACGTTCCAAAAACGCTCGCGCGGGTCAGTCAGCGGTGCGATGCGCAATCCCTGCACTAGCCGGCTCTGCGCGTACAGGTAGTCGCTGAAGTAAAGGAACACGACGGGGACCTCTTTCGAGATCGCCTGGAACACGGGCGCGTAGAGCTCGCGGCGCGCGCCCTCGTCAAACGTTCGGCGCGCGGCTTCGAGGTTCCGGTCGATCGGCAGGGTCGAGTAACCCGAGAAGTTGTGCCCCGGGTCGGTCACTTCACTCGAGTGGAAGAACGTGTATGGGTCGGGGTCGCCCGACACGGCTATCTCGACCAGCAGCGCGTCGAATGAACGCTGGCGCGCGACGCTGTCGACGAGCTGGCCGAACGGCATCGATCGCACGGTGACGCTCATCCCCACCGCATTCAGGTCGCGCTGGATCTCCGTCGCGGCCGCGGTACGGGCGGGCTCGTCCGACGTCGAGATCGTGAACGAAAGCTTCTGGCCGCCCTTGTCGCGGATACCGTCGCCGTCATGGTCCTTCCAATCAGCTTGATCGAGCAGGGCGGTCGCATCCTCGGTCGAGAACGTGTATTTCGTGACGTCCTTCACATAGGCCCAAGAGCTCGAAGGCACGAACTCATCGGCGACCGCGCCGCGTCCATCCGCCGCAAGCCGCAAGACGCGGCCGCGGTCGATCGCGTACGCGATCGCCTGCCGGACCACGCGATCGCGAAAGACGACCCTGTCGGGACGGACATTCAAGAACAGCGAGACGAAGTTGTCGGTCGGAAGGCTGTAGAGCACGGCCCCCTTGAGAGACCGCGCACGCTCGGCGTCCTGGCTGGAGAGGCCGCCGACGCCGTCGATCTCGCCGCGAGAGAGCGCGAGCAACGCCTCGGTCGGGTCGGGATAAAACCGGAGAATGACCTTGTCGAGGTACGGCCGACCGCGCGCCGGGCGGGTGCGATAGAAGTCGTCGTTCCGTAGAAGCACGATCTGCCGCGCGTCGACCTCGGTGACCCGGAAGGGTCCCGTGCCGATGGGACTCGAATTGAACGGCTGGCGCGAGAGCTCCGCGTATGGAACGTTCCCCAGAAGGTGGAACGGAAGGAGTGGAACGGTCGTGCTGTCGGCGAACGGCCCGTACACATCGGGCAGGGTGAAGCGGACGGTGCGGGGCGCGATGCGGTCGACGGTCACGCCGCGGAATGCGTCGCTGTACGGGCCGACGTACCCGCGGTCCTGAAGGAGCTTCACCGTGAAGACCACGTCATCGGCGGTGACCGGTTGGCCGTCGTGCCACGTCGCGTCCTCGCGGATGTCGAAGGTCCAGATCCGTCCGTCGCTCTCGGTGTGGAACGTCGAGGCGAGGTCGGGGATGATCGCCCCGGTCTGGTCGTATCGGGTCAGCCCGCTGAACGCGAGGCGCGAGACATCCTCATCGACATCCGTCGCGGCGATGACGGGGTTGAGGTATTGGGGAACGCCGGAGACTCCCTCGACGTAGGTGCCGCCGTACGCGGGATCGCCGTCCGCCGGGTTCCGGTCCGCGGCGATCGCGGCGACGCTCGCGACGACCATGAGGCCGATGAGAGCGACAACGATGAACTTGTCGCGCCCGGTCACCTAGCCGGTGGTCGCCTGCCGAGCGCCGTAGAGCGATATTGCGACGAAGAAGATGATCAGGATCACCGTGATCCGGAACAGCGTTCGCTCAAGCCCGCGTCGGCTGCGGTAGGCAGTCGACTCGCCACCGAACGTGGACGAAAGACCGGTGCCGCGCGCCTGCAGCAGGATCGCGCTCGCCACTGCGACGGCGATGACGATCTGGGTGATCTGAATTGGATCCATGGATTGACTCCAGTGTAAGTGGTCAGCGCGGTACGTAGATCCAGAGCGCGCCCTCGTGCCGATCCAGCCGGTAACGTTCCACGACCGCACGCGCGAGCGCCTCGGTCCATCGCTGTCTCTCGAAACCGGGCGCCGCGTCGAGATGCTCGAGGTCGGCCTCGCTCACCACCGCGCGGAAGCGACCACTCGCGACCTGCGTGAGGATCGGGGCAGCGTCGATCGTCCCGCGCTCGACGAGTCGCGACCAGAGAAAAAGATCGTCCACGACCGGGGCCGCGCCTCGCGCGACCAGGAGACCCGAGTCCTCGACCAGGAGGGGCTCTCCCGTCGCGATCTCGGGGGCGATGATCCCCACGCGCGACGGGTCGCCCCAGGCGCCGGTCAATGGCGCGCGCCCAGGCACGACGCGAAGTGGATCGACGATCGCCGTCGCGAGCACGAGCTGCGCGAGCGCGAGCAGCGGAAAGAGAGCGCCGGCCCGGAGGCGCGGCGCCACCGCGGCGAGCGAGAGCGCGGTCGCGACGGTGAGGTCGAGGAGATAGTTGATGGTCGCGCCCTCGCGCCCGCCGAGGGCGACGATGGCCAGGGCTCCCGCGAGGTACGCCGCGCGCGCTCCACCGATGCCACGTGAGAACGCGGCCATCCCCAGCGGCACGCCGATAACCAAGACCCCGATCACGGCGACGGACACGGCCTGATCCGATGACCACGACAAGGCGTTCCAGGTCACGACGTGCCGCCACACGTCGGGGACCGAGTCGAGATACACGGTCACCGCCGCCGCGACGACGGCGACCGCCGCACCGAAGCCGCAGCGAACGAGCGTCGCCCGATCCGACCACGTGAGCCAAGCGATGAGCGCCGCCGCCGGCAACAGGGCGGTCGGTTTCGCGAGCGCCGCGAACACCAGCGCAAATCCCGCGATCGGGGCGAGATCGCGCCGGCGGTCAAGCAGCACGACGGCCAACGCCGTCAACGCCAGCGCGACGAGGTCCGGCTTGAGCGCCGGCCCCCAGATCATCACCGGCGCCAGCGCGAGCCATCCCGTCGCCAGAGCTGCCGCGGCCAGGCGACCGGCGGGGCGGGCGCCCACGAACACCATGCCTGCCACCGCGAGCGTCGCCACGATGCTCGCGACACGTCCGGTGACGAACGGATCCACGATCGACGCGAGATGGAAATACAGCGGCGGGTAATTGGCCGCGACGAAACGCGACGGATCCGGGTCGAGATACGCGATGCCGTCGCGCGCGAGGCGTGCCGCGTTCGCCACGGCGCCTTCGCCGTACAGGACGGGAACGCGGTTCGCGAGTGCGGAAAGCCATTGTGCTAACGCGTACAGCGCGAGCGCAGCGGCGGGGATGAGATAGGCGGCCCACGCGACCGTCGCGCGCGAGCGCATCAGGTCCCGACCAGGGGATCCAGAAGACTTCGACCGGTCATGCGCGCGGGCACGGGAAGGCCGAGGAGACCGAGAAGGGTAGGCGCCACGTCGACG
>JALYLL010000358.1 GCA_030774255.1 Chloroflexota bacterium
AGAAGACGAAGATCGCGGCCGACTACGCGCGCGCCGGAAAGGGCCCGAGTCTCGTCGAGCTCAAGTGCTATCGGTACCAGCCGCACACGAGCGACGACGACGACAGCCGTTACCGCACCAAGAAAGAGGTCGACGACTGGCGGGCCAAGGATCCCGTGAAGCGGGCCTTCGCGTATCTCCTTCAAGCGGGCGTTACCGAGCAGGAGCTCGAGGCGATGCGCGCGGCTCTCGCCGACGAGATCGAAAGGGCGATCGAGCAGGCGGAGAGCGAGCCCGACCCGCGTCCTGAGGACGCCGCCACGCACGTGTACGCCGCGGACAACCCCCTTCCGGATGGGACGCGCGCCTAGCACGCGGGCGCTCGTGGCGCTCGTCCTGCTCCTCGGCGCGTGCACGGCGGTGAATCCCTCGGCCACTCCGACGCCGACGCCGACCCGCGACCCGAACGCTCTCAACGTCACCGCGCTACTCGACCTCTCGGGATCGCGCGCGCCGAACGGCGGTCCGCAGCGCGATGCGCTGCAGCTCTGGGCCGATCAACACTCTTCCGGGACGCCGCGCGTCAAGCTCAAGATCACCGACGTCGCAAGCAGTCCCTCGAAGACGGCTCTCGAGCTTCGGCGCGAGGTCGTCGAGGCGCGGGCGGACGCGATCATCGTCGGCGTCTCGGTCGATTACGACGACGCGTTCGCGAACGTCGTCCAGCTCGCGCAGGTCCCCGTGCTCTTCACGCTCCCGATCCCGGAACCCGCGACGCGCGGTGGCGGGTGGGCCTTCGCGCTCGGACCCACGCCGGCGCAGCTCGCGCGTGTCGTCCTGAACGGTGCGGCGCAGCGGTCTCTCCTGGCCTCGGGTCTTCTCGTGAGCGACGAATCGACGACGGCGATCTCTGAGCGCATCGCGTTCGCGAGCGAGCTCGCTCGCCGCAACGTGACACCGAACGTGGTGACGGTCACGCCGACTGATGCGACGGGGAAGCTTCGGACGCTGCTGGCGACGACGACGATCGTCTTCTTCGCGGGAACGCCTCGGTCTTACCTGGAGGCCGCGCGGAGCGCAACGGTCGGCACGACCCTCTATCTCTCGTATCTCTGCGACTTCAGCGACATCGGCGAACTACGCGACGCGGCGCCACTCGCCGTCTGGCCGGGCTCGCGCTGGGTCGCGTCCTCGGCGGCAGGCACCAGCACGGCCGCGCGGACCAGCTTCGTGCAGGTCTACACCGATCGCTCAGGCCCTCCGACGAGCGTTGCGGCGTCCGCCTACGACGCGCTTGCGCTCCTTTCAAGCGCGGCCGAGAAAAGCATCGACCCGGTCAGCGTCCGGAACCAGCTCCAATCGGGGACGTTCGCAGGTGTTGCGACGACGTACACGTTCAGCCAGTCGCAGCACGCAGGGTTCAATACGGGAGACCTCGCGCTCCTGCGCTATGTCGCACCGAGGGTCCCGCCGGCGGTCCGATAGTCCCGATTTAGCCACTTCTGGGGCATTTCTCATCGCCATCTCATGACCGAAGCGTGTGCGGCGAGCAGGCTCGATGGCATGAAAGCGTGCACGGTCGAGGTCGTCATCCCGGTCTACAACGAGGAGCGCGACCTCGTGCCCAGCGTGCGCCGGCTCCACGCCTATCTCATGGATCGCTTCCCGTTCCCGGCCACGATCACCATCGTCGACAACGCATCGACCGATGCGACGTGGCCCATCGCCGAATACCTGGCGTCGGAGCTGCCGAACGTGCGCGCGATCCATCTCGACGCCAAGGGGCGCGGTCGCGCGCTCCGCACCGCCTGGCTCTCGAGCGAAGCGTCCATCGTCGCGTACATGGATGTCGACCTGTCGACCGACCTCAACGCGCTGCTTCCGCTCGTCGCCCCGCTCATGTCAAGCCACAGCGATGTCGCGATCGGGAGCCGCCTCGCGCGTGGCGCGCACGTGCGTCGCGGCGCCAAGCGCGAGCTGATCTCGCGCGCGTACAACTTTCTGCTCCACCTCGGTCTGGGCACGAAGTTCACCGATGCGCAGTGCGGATTCAAGGCGATCACCGCCGTCGCCGCGCGGCGGCTCGTTCCCGCCGTGGAGGATCAGGCCTGGTTCTTCGACACGGAGCTTCTCGTTCTCGCGGAACGCGCTGGCATGCGCATCCACGAGGTACCGGTGGACTGGACCGACGATCCGGATTCGCGCGTCGACATCGCGAAGACCGCTATGGATGATCTCCGCGGGATCCTCCGTTTGCGTTTTGGCCCGCTCGCCGTGGCGCTCTCCCGTCAGGTGCTCATGTTCGCGAGCGTCGGCATCGCGAGCACGGTCGCGTACGCGATCATCTATGCGCTCCTGCGCGTCTTCACATCCCCGGCGATCGCGAACGTGCTCGCGCTCGTGATCACAGCGTTCGCGAACACCGCGGCGAACCGCCGGTTCACGTTCGCTGTCCGCGCCCAGAACGGCTTCTGGCGCGACCAGCTCGCCGGTATGGGCGCGCTTGGTGTGGCGATCGCCATCACGACGGCGGCCATCGCGGTCTTACACGTGACCGCACCGCA
>JALYLL010000359.1 GCA_030774255.1 Chloroflexota bacterium
AATCCGGCCGCATCGTGAACGCCTACGGCTTCGAGCGCGAGTTGCCCGATGCCGCGCCACTGAAAGAGATACTCCACGATCGGGAGGCTTGCCACGGAGATCCGCAATCCGCTGCCGAGTGCCTCGAGAAGCAGCGGTCGCACGTGCGGGAGCACGTGTACTGCCAGGATCCACGTTGTGCGAAGGCCTTTCGCGTTCGCGGTCGTGATGAAGTCGGAGTCGAGAACATCCTGCATGCGCGTCGCCGTGAGCTGAGCCGTGTAGGCGATCGCGGGCAATGAGATGGCGAGGAGCGGAAGGACGAGGTGCTCGTCGTATCCGAACCCGAATACCGGCAGCAGCCGCCCACCCTCTTCCGTCGAACCGAACACGATGACGCCGATCTGTAGGAAGTACGCGACGAAAAACGACGGGACCGCCGTCAGGAGCGTGGTGAGCGCGACGATGCCGCCGCTCACGAATGCGCGACGACGAAGGAGGGCCGCAGCCACCCCGAGTAGCGTGCCGATCGTGATCGCAAGCAGCGCAGCGCCCGCAAGAAGCGCCAAGCTTCGGAACATGGAATTGACAAAGAGCTCAGGGAATGTGAGGTGATAGAGCTCGGCTAAACCCTGACAGATGCCAGGAAGGAACGGGGCGTCCGCTGTGATCGGCACCGACGTCCTGATGCACCGAATGCCAGGGCGAACCAGGTAGGGGCCGTACTGGCTCATCGCCAGTGGAACCGTGATGGCGAGGATCGCCCACACGGCTGCGACGGTGATGGGTACCCGAAGGATTCTTCCGACGGTCCGGCTCATCGCGGCACCTCTTCAGCCCCGAGTGCGAGACGTCCGGCCAGGTACCCCAGGAGCGCGGCAGCGTCCGGCCGTAGGTCACCTTCGCCTCCGTTGCCACTCACGAGAACGGTTTTGATCTGGATGAATGGAGCGAGGTCGGAGAGCGCACCGATGTTCGCTGTGGAGCGAGTCACCTCGTGTCGGGCGCCGGCCCTCTCGGCATACAGCTCGAACATCGGAATCAGATCGCCGTATGGCGTTGTGAACCGAAGCGCGGTGCCGTCGAGCTTATCGAGGACGACCACCAAGCTGATCCGCTCACCTTTGAGGACCTCGCCGACGCTTTGCGCGTTCGCTCGCGGGTCGACCGATGGATCGAAGTCAACGAAGATGAACGGAAGCTGCCGTCTGCCCAGCTCCCGTGCAAGCGCGGCAGCGACGTCGGCCGAAGGATGGCCGGCCCCCGGCCTGCGAAGCGCCCAGATCAGAACGCGGCCCGAATCTGATGAGGCGCCGCCGACCTCGCCGACGAAACTCGTGACCGACTCCGCCCGACGTTCGAGCGGGACTTCGACGCGCGCGGTCATCCCGAGATCGCGAGACGGCGAGATCTTGTACTGGTCGGACCGAGCTGCATCGAACGCGTAGTACCGGGTCAGATCGAGACCATTGGGTAGGAGCAGGCTCTGCGCGGCGACCGGATCCAGGATGACGACGGGCACTCCAGATGTCTTGGTAGGCGGGGAGTCGTGCTCAAGCCGTAGGTACGGATTGACGCCCCCGCGTATGTCGCCGAGGCCGAAGGTGAAGTTCTCGGGTGTATCGGTGTAATAACCGAGTGCGGGATCGATGTAGATGACCGCCGCCGCACCGCGCTTGATCGCCCCAGCGATGCTGGTCTCGCCGTCAGGGCCGAGGGAATATCCATTCTGAAATGAGTTGAATCCCACGGTTGCGACACCGAGGAAGCGAACCAGAAGCACGACTTTCCCGCGGACGTCGATGGAGGCGTAGTCGTTGGCGTAATCCTGAACGTATCGGCCGATGTCGGGCCGACCACAAAGGACCGCTGGACAAGCGGGCCCCGGAGGGAACTCCGTAGGCACGATGCCGCGACCGGCGAACACCAGCGGCGCCTCGACAAGACCGCCCCCCGTATCGCCGGTCACCAGTGCTTGCACGCGGTGGGGCGCGAACCCGAAGCTCGCTGGCCCGGTTCCCTCAGTTGCCGCGGCGCCGCCTATCTTCACGGTCGCCGGGGCCGTCCGCACGAGGCTCCCGGTGTCCCGACTGACCGCGTATGACGCGGCGAGCGCATGGAGTCCCGCATCGGCGAAGGCGCTCTGGATATCGGGGCTCCGCCCCAACTCTGCACGTGCATCGACCGCCCACCCTCGTGCTTCGGCGTACCGCTCGGGCACGAGCGCCGAGCCGACGAACAGCAGGACCAGAACGAGACCGAGCGCGGTGGCCCCGGGGCCATGCAGATCCTCGGTCACGTCGCGCCGGGCATAGCGGCGCGCGAACGCGAAGCCCACGGCGGCCACCGCCACCGCGGTGACGGCGAAGGCGACACCTGGAACAAGAAACAGCCAGCGTGTGGTCCATAGGCTTTCAACTGTTCGCGCGTTGGCGAGGAGACCGCCCCAGTCCGGCGGATCGCCGAGGAGCGCGATGGACAGCGTTCCCGTCACTATCCGAGTGAGTGACTCTTCGACATTGATCAGCCGTGTTGCGCCGACGAACACGCCGAGCACGCCAAGCTCGGCGACCAAGACCAGGGAGGCGACGATCTGCTGGCTCAGATTCAGGGCGATGACCGGAACCAGATGCGGTAGATGGTGGCGCCAGAAGATGCGCCATCGACCGACGCCAAGGGCCACAGCGCCTTCGGTGAACGCCAGAGGACGAAGACGGTCGATCTCTGCCCGGATCACCCTGTACGGCCCGGCCCAGCCGGCGACGAGCAGCGCTCCAACGACCAGAGGGATGCTCGGGTCGGCTTTCAAGAAGACCTTCACGAGGACGAGGGCAACGAGCGTGGCCGGCACTGCGGAGACGAGCTCAGCCAGGGATTCGGTCAGCAACCGCGCTGGTCGCCACCAGCTGCCGACGGCGGCGACGAGCATCCCCGCAAGGACGCGGGCCGTGCCGGCGAGGACGACGATCATCAGCGTCGTGCGAGCGCCGGCGAGAACGAGACTGAGGATGTCGCGGCCCAGGATGTCCGAGCCGAAGGGAAACACCAGGCCAGGGTCGTAAGGTCGAGGATCGGTGCCGTGCTCGAGCACGAAATAGATCGGCTCGTGTGGGGCGAGCCGCTCGCCGAAGAGCGCGACGCAGATCAAGCCGAGAAAGGCGATGAGGCCTACGACCGTCGAGGGTTCGAGGTCCTTTCTTGTCACAACTCCACAGGTTATGCCGCGAAGGTGGTGGCATCGACAGTGCAGCGACTCGCTTGGAGGTGCGAGCGATGGCTAATGAAGAGTGCGCTCACTGCGGTGTCTTGATCACGGAGTGGTCCACGGTCGCCAAGCGCGACAACAAGATCTTCTGCTGCGCCAACTGCGCGAACGCGCACGCCGGCTCGCGGAGTGCGTCCGCGGATGCGGCGATCCCGATGCCGCCGCGGACCGATTAGCTTCGGGTCAGGCCGCCTCGGCTTCGGGGGCGATCTCCTCGAGAGACCGCCCGCGCGTCTCTTCACCGAGAAGGGCTACGGCGGTGGCGGTCACGACCAGAAGTGCCATGAAGACCGCGAACGTGCCGTTGACCGCGATCGCGGTCACGAGCACGGGCGTGAGATATGGACCGATGATCCCGCCGATGCGTCCGACCGCCGCCGCGACGCCCGAACCGGTCGCGCGCACGGATGTCGGGTAGAGCTCGGGAGTGATCGTGTAGACGACGCCCCACGCTCCGAGGTTGAAGAACGAGAGCAGGGCGGCCCAGATGAACGCGTCGGTTCCCGTGCCCGCGTTGCCGAACATGAACGCGGACCCCGCGGTCCCGAGCAGGTACGCCACGAGCGTCGGCTTCCGGCCGATCCGTTCGACAAGCCACGCCGCGCTGAAGTAGCCCGGCACCTGTGCGAGGGTCGAGAGGAAGAAGAACTCGTTGCTCCGCACCTCGGACAAGCCACGCGTCGCGAGGATCGACGGGATCCAGAGGAAGATGCCGTAGTAGGTCAGCACGACCCCGAACCACAAGATCCAGAGCATCACCGTCCGACGCACGTAGCGGCCGCTGAACAGTTCCGAGATCCGCGTGCGGCCCGCGCGTGTCGGAGCGATCGCCGGTGCAAGTGTGAGGAGCGCTCCCCCACCCGCTCGTTCGACACGCCGGACGACGGCGTCGGCCTCCGGCGCGCGTCCCTTTTCGGCCAGGAAGCGCGGCGATTCCGGCAACGCGCGACGGAGATACGCCACGTACAGCGCGGGCAGCGCGCCGACCGCGAAGCCCCACCGCCATCCGTAGTTCGCGACGACCGTGATGGCGACGATCCCCGCGAGGATGGTCCCGTACGCCCAGAATGATTCGAGCAGCACGATCATCCGGCCGCGTTGCGCACGCGGCGAAAGCTCGCTGACGAGCGTCGCGGCGACCGGAAGCTCGCCCCCGAGGCCGAGCCCCGCGATGATGCGGGCCGCGAGGAGCGTCTCGAACGTCGGCGCGAGCGCCGAGAGCAAGCTTCCGATCGAGAAAATGACGAGCGTCACCGTAAATACGGCGCGCCGGCCGTAGCGATCCGCGAGGCGTCCCGCCGTGGCCGCACCGATGAACATACCGACGAACGTCGCGCTCGCGACCAGACCGACCCCCGTCGCGTCCAGCTTGAACTCGCCGCGGATCGGTGTCAGCAGGAAGCTGAGCATCAGGACGTCCATTGCGTCGAACATCCATCCGAGCCCCGACAGGATCAGCAAGCGCCAGTGGAATCGGTTGAGCGGCACGCGATCGAGGCGCGCGACGAACGTTTCGGCCGCCGCGCTCAACTTCCGAGGCACCCCTCTGCGGCGAGCAGTTCAGCGTTGAGGACCGAAGCGCCGGCCGCGCCGCGGATCGTGTTGTGGGTCAGCACGACGTACTTGATGCCCATGGCCGGATCCTGACGCACGCGGCCGACGACGGCGGCCATGCCGCGCTCGGTGTCGCGGTCGAGGATTGGCTGCGGGCGGTCGCGTTCATCGCGAACGTGGATCGGCCGCTCAGGTGCTGTGGGGAGCTTGAGCTCCTGGGGGCGCCCGCGGAACTGGCGCATCGCGTCCTTCACTAGTTCGGGGGACGGATTCCCGCGGAGCCTGATGCTCACCGTTTCGGTGTGTCCGTCGCGCACCGAGACGCGGTTGCAGTGCGCCGAGAACTCGAAGCCGGCATCGACGAAGCGCTTGCCGTCCCAGGTGCCGAGGAACTTCTTCGTCTCCTGCTCCATCTTCTCTTCTTCCTCGGCGATGAACGGCACGACGTTGTCGAGCGCGTCGAGGGATGCGACGCCGGGATAGCCCGCGCCGGAGAGCGCCTGCATCGTCGTGACGACCGCGAGCTCGATGCCGAACGTCTGCTGCAGCGGCGCAGCGGCGAGCGCGAACCCGATCGCCGAGCAGTTCCCGTTCGTCACGATCGAGCCGGACCAGCCGCGCTTGCTCCGCTGCACGTCGAGCGCGTGCATATGCTCGGCGTTGACCTCGGCGATGAGGAGCGGGACGTCCTCATCCATGCGGTGCGTCTTCACGTTCGAGAAAACGTGGTGCCCGGTCTTCGCGAGCGCGGCCTCCCACTGCTCGGCGGCATCGCCCGGCAGCGCGGAGAAGCAGATCTCGGCGTCGAGATTGGCGCTGGTCGGCTCTAGCTTCATGCTCGCGACCGCGTCAGGCATCTCGCCAGCCCAGTGCCAGGCCGTGACGTCGCCGTAGCGTTTGCCGGCCTTGGTGTCGCTCGTGGTGAGCGCGCTGATCTCGAACCAGGGATGGCCCTGCAGCAGCCCGATGAACCGCTGTCCGACCGTTCCGGTGGCGCCGAGGACCGCGACCTTGCGTTTTCGCATGTACCTAGTCTCGCAGACCGAAGGTCCCCAACCCCGGGTCGACCAGAACGGCGACGACATCGGTGCCGTACCGGGCCACGATCGCCGCCGCGACCTCGTCCGTCAGGCGCTGGACGCCGATGATCACGCGATTGTGCTCGCTGTCCCCATGGTCAAGCGGACGTATTCGGAGCCCGGCAGGTGCATCCGCGCGATCTCGATCAGGTCATTCTTGATTTGCTCGAGCTCAGCGAGTGACCGCGTCACGGTGCGGATTCGGACTGGCACATCCCAACCCAGCCCGCTCCACTGCTCTGCCAATTCGCGGCCGTGCGGCGTCGCAGCAGAGACGACGAGCGTCAGGTTCCCGCGATCGTCCCACGGATACCCGAGGTCGTCCGCATGCGCCTCCGCGAAGCGGTACGCGCGGTCGTACGCGAGTCCAAGCCGATCGTCTATCGACGCGTGACACGGCCCACGTCCGGGAGCGAGCGCGAGACCGCTCCGATGCCGTGCGTCAGTCTCCGGTGGCCGCGGCTGGCAGGCCGGGTCAGCCGGCCCGACCGCGAAGACGACGGTCGCAATGATGGTGACGGCGAGGATGCGCATGATCACGTAACAACGATGGCGCCGTACGGTTCGGTCGGCGTATCAGAGCAGTGCCGCGGCAAGCCAGCGGTGTTGTTCGTCGATCCAGCGCAA
>JALYLL010000360.1 GCA_030774255.1 Chloroflexota bacterium
CGCTGAGTCTCCTGGACGAGTGATAAGGCCGGAATTACGTGGACCTCGAAATAGAGTTGGCCTCCAAATGAACTCGCCTTTCTCCCCCGGTGAAGCCGTCCTGATCGAGCCGCCACCGGGTCGGGGAGCGGGTCATTGGGCGGGAGCGCCCGGCGCGTTTACCGATGGCGAAACCGTCTACCTCGTGTATCGGGTGAGATGGCCACGACCGTGGCGTGGAGGCGAGCTCCGGGTCGCGCGCGGTGACGGCGAGAGCTTCGAAACGATCTGGCGCGCGACGCGCGAGGATTTCGGCAGCCAGTCGATCGAGCGGTGCGCGATCCTTCGCGACGGGCGGCGCTGGCGCCTCTACGTCAGCTATGTCGACGGGATCGACGACCGCTGGCGCATCGATGTGATCGAGGCGGGAACGCCTGATTCATTTGACCCCGCGGTCCGGCGGTTGGTGCTCGGCCCCGACATGGCGAATGCGATCGCGGTGAAGGATCCGTGGCTCCGGCGCGTCGGCGATCGCTGGTGGATGTTCGTCTCATACGGCGGACGCCCTGAGGGCGACGAGCGAAAGCTGCACGCGAGCGGCGATGCCCTCTCGACCGGGGCGGTAAAGTCCGAGACCGGGCTCGCGACGAGTGTCGACGGCGTGCGGTGGAAGTGGGAAGGCCGAGTCCTCGCGCCCGCGGCGAAGGGTTGGGACAAGGCCATGGCTCGCCTCACCACCGCGTTTCGCAGCGGCGATGGATGGATCGGCGTCTACGACGGGGCCTCGGACATCAGCGAGAACTACGAAGAGCGTTGCGGGATGGCCGCCAGCGCGGACCTCCGAACGTGGGAGCGGCTCGGTTCAGGACCCGCGATCGGCGCCGCCGGCGGACCGGGGACGGTTCGCTACGTCGAGAGCGTGGTCTTCAAGGAGCGGCTGCTCTTCTTCTTCGAACGCACCCGCGCGGACGGGGCGCATGAGCTCTGCATGAGCTCCGCGCCGCTCAGCGAATCGGGCCGCGACAGTCCTGGCTGATGCAGAAGACTCGGCCGAGAATGATGACCATCCCGACGAACACCGCGTAAACGAGCCATACCGCACCGGCTGCGATCGTCGCCCACACGAGCCAATGCGAGGATCGGCTCGCGTGAGAGTCATCGCGGAACTGCAAGTAGGCGATGACGACCGCGACGGCGTCGACGATTGTGATCACGACGGCGAGCGGCGCGTTGGTGATGATCTGCCCATAGCCGCCAACGAGGAGAGCCGCGGCGTGCGGAATGAGGCTGACCACGAAGGCGATGTAGAGCTCGTACGCCGGCGATCGGGGCAGCGTCACGTCGACCTGCCGCGGCGCGCTGGGCTCGAGTGCTGGACCTTCCATGTGGCGGAATGTAGCCATCCCGGAACCCACGTTCGGGTCGGCCGGGTATCGAGAGCGGACTCGTGCTAGCGCATCGCCTCGAGGAGCGGAGTCACGTCGCGGTGGAAGACGTCCTGCTCGACCAGGGGCTTTTCGGCAAGCGCCGGGATGCGCTGACCGACGGCGTCCTCATATGTCGGGAGCTCGACCTGGTAGTAGATGCCGATCGGAATTGGATCTGTCTCGTAGCTCCGCGCGACGGCCGCCGCCTTCTTGGCGACGATCTCCTGCGCGTCGTTCGGATCCTGGACCTTCCCGTCATAGCCCTTGTCCTCGAGCTTGTAGAGGCGCGAGCGCTTCTCGGGAAGGTCCGCGCCCTCATACCACTCTTTCGTGTAGAGGTCGTTATACGTGGGGCACGTCTGCAGTACGTCGACGAGGGCCGACCCCTTGTGCTCGATCGCCTTCACGATGATCGACGCGAGGTACTTGGGCTCGAGGGCGTAGCCGCGCGCGATGAACGTGTAGCCCGATGCGACCGCCATGGCGACGGGGTTGATGCCGTCCTGGATCGCCTGCTCGGGCATCGACTTTGTCTTCTTACCCTTCGCGAGGGTGGGTGAGGCCTGGCCCTTCGTCAGTCCGTACACGTTGTTGTTGTGAACGATGTAAGCGAAGTCGGCGTTGCGCCGGCCTGCGCCGACGAAGTAACCCGCGCCGATTCCGTAGCCATCGCCGTCACCGCCGAGCGCGAGGACGGTGAGGTCGGTGTTCGCGAGTCGTCCGCCGGTCGCGACGGTGAGCACGCGGCCGTGCAGCGTGTGGAAGCCATACCCGTTGATGTAGTGCGGCGTCTTCCCGCTGCAGCCGATGCCGCTGTACACGGCGAGCTTGTCGGGCTCGATCTTCATTTGCGCGAGCGCCATTTGGATGCCGGTCAAGATCCCAAAATCACCGCACCCAGGACACCAGTCGTTGTGCAGATCGCTCTTGAAGTCCTTGATCGTGAGCGGCTTCGCGGGAGCGTTAATGGACATGAGTCACCACCGGTTCGGCTTTTGCGCCGTCATAGACCTTCGCGAGCGCGTTCACGACCTCGTCCTCGCTGAAGGGGCGGCCATCGAATTTGTTGATTCGCTGATCGATCATTACCCCGGTCTGCTCCTGTACGACCTGCGCGAGCTGACCTGAGTAGTTCTCCTCCATCGACACGATGTGCTTCGCGTTCCGCAGGATGTCGCCGACCTGTTTCGCGGGGAAGGGCCTCATCAGGCGGCACTGCAGGAAGTTGATCGTCTTACCCTG